>NZ_JAGWCT010000109.1:0-13226 GCF_020657815.1 Clostridioides sp. ZZV15-6597
TATATATATTTTATAATATAATATTATTTTAATATATATAAAAAGTAATAACTATTTTTTATTATTTTCTCATTCTCTGATATTGAAACTCTCTTTTGCTAGATATTTTTTTAACATTTTCTAGAAGAAGTTTATCTTTATCTACTTACAAAAAATTTCTTTTTCAAAATTATAACCATTTATTTTCCCAATTTTTCTACATATTTCAATAAATAAAAATCTCAATTTTTTTATTATAAAAGTAAATTATTTTTTGTACATTTCTTATTGTACATGCTTTTTATTGTCCATATAAATTAAGATTTAATACTATTATAAAAAAACGAAGAGTGATTTTTATTTAAATAATATTCAAACTTCGTTTTTTTACTATCTATTTATTTAATTTCTAAATTTTTATTATTTTTTAATATTTTATCTTTTTAATACTTCACCACATTGATTTTTAGTAACTTTACCTTCTTCTAATGCAATTTTCCCATTTACAATTACATATTCAACACCTCTAGCTAATAACTGTGGATTTGAGAAGTCAATCTCTTCAGACCTAGGGTAGCTGTAGTTTTCCATATCAATTACTGTTATATCAGCTATTTTACCCTCTTTAAGTATACCTCTATCCTTTATTTTAAACTGGTTAGCTGGCAATGAAGTTACCCTTCTTACTACTTCTTCCAATCTAACACCTGATTTTTTATACATATCAAAGAAAATTGGAAATGCCCCTCTTCTTTGAAGCTCAAACCATGACATATCTCCACCTACACTAAACAAACAATCTGAACCAACCATAACAAATGGATTATTTATTATCTTTTTATCATGTAATTTATCAGGAAAATCTCCCCTGTACATTCCTCCTAGGCAAAATATAAGTTCTTCATCTCCATCTAAAAGTAAATCTAGTAATAACTTATTCTCATCTATACCTTTTTGTATAGCTATTTCACGTATTGATTTCTTTTCCATATCAATATTATTGGTATTTAGAAGTATTATACTTCCTCTATCTCCAAGTATAAATGCCTCTTTTAATATCAGGGCTCTTCCTTCTTCATTCCTAAGGGCATCCATAACGCCATCCATACCTAATTCAAACAAACTAGATGATATTGCCATAATAAATTGAAGTACTCTTTTTTTCTTCATACAATGTCCAGAACTTCTTGGTACTGTATCAACCATAATATCAACACCATTGTCTCTAGCATTTAATATCTCATCAAATGCATCTAGTTCAACTGGGCTTAAATGGGATACTTGTACTCTAGCTCCACTTTTTTCACCAACTTCTATAGTTTCTTTTACTGCATTATATCTTCCTATGTAATCCCTAATATGAGACGTATATATACCATCATGTTCTTTTATTAGTTTTGCAATCTCAACTAATTCATCAATATCAGCATACTTACTTGGTATATATGCCAATCCAGTAGATATTCCAAAAGCCCCACTTTTCATACCATCATTTATTATCTCTGTAATTTCTATTTTTTCTTCTTCTGTAGGTGGTCTATCTTTAGACCCTCCCATAACACTCCATCTTATAGTGCCATGACCCAATAGAAATCCCATATTAATAGCTATTCCACTATTAGATATAAGGTCACAATATCCTGTAAAACTATTCCAATGCTTATTTTTATCTATAAGATACTTTTTTTCTTCTTCAAGTAATAGACCATTCTTATACATATATTCATATACATTTTCAGAAGAATATGGTGTTATAGAATGACCACAATTACCATTTATAGTTGTTGTAACACCTTGTTTTAGGAATTTTTCAAATTTACCATCTAATATTGCTACTATTTCTTCATGAACATGAGGGTCAATAAATCCAGGTGTTACAACTCTTTTATGACAATCTATCATTTTATTTGTATCATCATTTATCTCAGAATCTATTCTCACTATTAAGTTATTTTTTATCGCTATATCTCCATAAAAACCATTTTGTCCAGTACCATCTACTATAAATCCATTTTTTAAAACTAAATCATATACCACATTATTCACCCCTTAAAATATAATTTTATTGCAGTAGCCTTTACTATAATTCTTTATATTTTAAACTTTTTACTTTTTTAATTTTACTAGCCTCTAAGTTTATATTTTTTACTAGTCCTTAAGTTTATCTTTATGCATAACTCTTGCAATCAATATAGTACCAAATACACATATAAGAACTACTAAAGACTGTGGTATTATACCTTGCTTTGATAATATAATAGTTAATACAGCTATTACAATTGCTACTAATCCTAGCTTTTTATCTTGTAAAAAAACTTGTCCAAATACTGACCCAAACAAAGCTGGTAAAATTAAATTCAATTTTTCTACTACTTCAGGTGGTATTTTAGACAATACACTTCCTCCTAAAATTACTCCAAAAGTCAAAATACTTATATTTACTAGAATAGATACAGCTATTCCTATAGTAGATATTATTGAACCCTCTTCAGTTCCTGATTCAACTTCTGCTGCTTTTTGAGCTGCTATTGAACATGGCAGTCTCATATTAGATATATTTCCAGAAAGAAAGCTCATATAAGTTCCTGGTATTCCTAAAATTGGTGAATAAGAAACTGGCTCTATTATGTAGTTTGGTGCACTCATACTAACGATTGCCATTGTACTTGCTAATAATGCTGATATTGGAGGCATAAGACCAAATCCAAAACTTAAAATTATTCCAGGAACTAATGCTGCTATAATACCTAAAGATAATGTCAATCTCCCATACCTTATCATAAAAGGTAAGTACTCTTCGTTGTATATAGATTTTACTTTACTCATAAAACTCCCTCCTTATATTATTGAACCTATTATCATTCCACTAAACATTGATATGGTAAGACCCCACTCTCTCAGCCATTTTATATTTTTCTTTTTTTCAATCATACATAGTATTACCATTATTATCATCCCACTTATACAAGCAATTGTTCCATTGTCAAAACGCAATACTCTATCAGCATTTAAGTATGCAAATGAACCTAACATTGCTCCTACAGATATTATTGGTATAAATGATTTCTTACCACTAGAAATAACATTCGTTATTTTATCTAACTTATGCCCAAATAATAATGTAAATATTATCCACCCTAAAGAACCTAATATCATAGTCCAAACTGCATTTGTAAATGCTACTTTTGTCATCTCAGGAGAACCCAAAGTTATCCCTAGTGCATCTGTTCCAAATCCAGCTGACATAGATTCAAAAATTACAGAACCTATAAATGATAATCTCATCCATGCTATAGGTCCACCCATAGTTACTATAAGTGAAACCATCCCAGCAAATATAGTCATTGATGGGCCTATAGCTGAAATAGCACTACTCTTAACAGCTGATTTTATTTGCTTGTCAGTTATCCCCATCGTCTTCCCAACTTTACAAGATTTTATAGCAAATACAAGAGATTGTACTACTACTATTGACACAGCTACTGTACTTGCTATCCACAAAAGTGGATGATTGGCTAATTTTAAATAATCCATTGCAAAAAACCTCCCTATAAATCCTCAAATTTTATTAAAATATTTAAACCTTATTTCCAGACCTTATTCAACACTCTAAGTATGTTTCCACCCAACACCTTTTCTATTTCCTCATCACTATATCCATGTTTTACTAAATATCTAACAATATTTTTTGAAGTTTCAGTTGGATTTTCAAGACCTTTCACATACTCTACTTTAGGATGTTCCTTTGTGCCAGTTATCTTTTTTATATCAAATTTAGCAGCTAACACTGAATGTAATTTAACATGGTCACCGTATACTGTATCCGGTCCAAAAGCTACATAGTCTATCCCTACTAAACTTTTAATATACTCAAAATGTTCCATAAATGACTCTATTGAATGTTCTTTGTTTTTTTCAGTTATTGTAGTATGTGGTGCTGCTTCTACACCTATAACCCCACCCTTTTTAGCACATGCTATTAGTACTTCATCTGGAGTCAATCTCTTTGTGTTCCATAGACTTCTTGCCCCAACATGACTCAATATTATTGGGTCTTTACTGTGTTCTATAACATCAAGTGTCGTTTGAACTCCAACATGAGAACAATCTATAGCCATTCCAATCTTATTCATTCTTTCAACAGCTTTTCTACCAAAATTCGTAAGTCCACCATCTTTTTCTTCTTTCAATCCTGAACCCAATGCATTAGATTCGCTGTATGTTATACCCATTAACCTTATGCCAAATCCATATAGAATATCTATTCTATCAAGTTCATTTTCTATTGGTGCAGCTCCTTCTAGGGTAGGTATCAAAGCTACTTTTCCTTCTTTTTTTGCTCTGTATATATCTTCTACTTTTTCACACTTTATAACAAAATCTTGATGAGCTAAGTCACATAATCTCATACCTAAATCAATTAATATATCATCCCATTTCCATCCTGAATTAGATGTTATTGTACATACACCATCCATTAAATTATCAAATATAGCATCATAATATCCTCTTGATAATGCCTCATAAGCACATCTTTGTTTACCTTCTCTATTGTATTCAAATATATCTCTTTCTAAATATTCTGGAAATAAAACAGGATGTTCATGTAAAGATATAAATACTTTTTCATCTACAATACTTTTAACCTTTGCTTCTTGAATATCATCTAACTCAATAAGATACTCATCAACTCTCTTGTCTCCCTTACACATTTCAATAGATGAAATATCTTTTCCCTTTTCCAAATAACTATAGGCTTCATATCCTTTATAAGCTGATTTCATAATAATTTCCTCCAAGTTCTACAATTTTTTTATATTTACACTATAAAGCAATTAACATGCCAAAATATAAATTTTAATTGTATACTCAATTATTATAAAAATAAAAACAGTAATAAATTGACGATTTACTACTGTTTATTAGAAATGTTTTTTTATTTTTAATTCACTATTTTAAAAATTATATTAATATTCAAAATTATCTTTATTTATTTCAAACTATTATAGGGGATTTTTAAGGTGTTTTTTTCTTTTGACACCCTATATTTTCCCCTTTATTTTTACATACGATATAAAATTTTTACCTTCATTAGTTATAAAGCTACCCTGTTTTTTTATACCAGATAATAACAATCCATGATTTTTTAATTTATCTATTCTCTGTCTTATTTGGTCTACACTCAAGATAACATCTTTTTCTTTTAAGATTTCTTGTAATTTATTTCTTCCTAATGATATATTTTTATTATTCCAAATTTCTATATTCTTCAATATACAAATACTTTCATTTAAAGAATTCGATTGTTTAAAATCCAAAATAATTGAATCAAACTTTTCATTGACTAAAATATTATTTTCTTCAAATTTAAATTGTTCTGGTAAATGTTCATAGTCCACGATATCTTCTTCTACTATAGTATCAATATAATATATTAAATTTTTAAGCTCTCTTACGTTGCCTGGCCACTTATATAATTTTAATGCCTCTATTGATTTTTCTGTAAAACATTTATTACTGTTTATTTCATTTAAAAAATACTCACTTATAAGAGGTACATCTTCTTTTCGCTCTCTAAGTTTAGGTATTTCTATATGTAGTACATTAATCCTATAATATAAATCTTCTCTAAAAGAACCTTCTTTAATTTTCTGTTTTAATTTTTTATTTGTTGCAGCTATAATTCTAACATCTATTGGTATGATTTTACTTCCACCCATTCTCATAACTTCTTTTTCTTGTAAAACTCTTAAAAGCCTTTGTTGTACATCTAAGGATATGTCACCTATTTCATCTAAAAAAATTGTCCCTGTATGAGCTCTTTCAAATATCCCCATTTTCCCACCTTTTATTGCTCCTGTAAAGCTTCCTTCTTCATAGCCAAAAAGTTCACTTTCAATAAGAGTATCTGATAAAGAAGATAAGTTAACTGCAATAAATGGTTTATTCTTTCTCAGAGATTCATTATGTATTGCTTGAGCAAATATCTCTTTTCCAGTTCCATTTTCTCCAAGTATTAAAACTGAAAAATCTGTAGCTGCTATTTTCCTTGCAATATTAATCTTTTCTTTTATTATCTTACTTTCACCCACAACATTCTCAAATGTGTACTTTGATACGAATCCTTTTGTCTGAAATTTATTATAGATTTTATCTTCAAGTGTTTGTATATCACTTATGTCTTTAATACTTATAATACTCTTTACACGTTCATGATTTTCATATACATTTACCTTATTAATTATAAGTTTTTTGTTATTTAGATTTACTACTTCATCATTAACTTCATCCTCTTGAAAAAACATTTTTTTAACAACCTTGTCACTAAACAAATCCATAAAGTTATTAGATATAATTTTATTTTGGTCTATTCCAACTAGATTTGAGAATATTTTATTACAGTATATAAATTTGCCTAATTTATCAATAGAGGCTATTCCTTCATCAATAATCTCTAAGAAACTCTTCATAGTTTTGTTCATAGTTGTATAATACCTATATCCACTTACAGTATCTTCATTATATTTTTCTTTAATAATATGTAATTTATCTATTGATATATTAAGTTTTGTAAAAATTTCTATGACTGTATTTATATCGATTATTTTATCACCTATATCAATTATTTGTTTTACATTTTGTGGCACATTATTTCTACTACCTGTAATAATTCCAACCTCGCAATTTACCTTATCACACCCTGGATAATATGGTATAAGATTAATATGAATTAAACCTAATTTTTTAATTATCTTAGCTGTTTCATCTGCTGACTCCTTATAATCATCTATAACCATAACTTCAGAATCATTTTCTATGCTAATTATCTGATTTATATTTTCAATATTTATTGTACGATGTATTATCACAATAGGTATATTTTTATCAATATTATTGTGCATATATTCTTTTATATCATTATCTGAACATACTATTAATTCATACTTTAATATCTCTATATTTATTTTATCTATGTAAACCATATTATCTATATTACAAAATTCTCCAAAAATATTTTCTAATTGTTCTGAGATATCCATATTTATTTTGTCATCAGTTGATACAAATAAAATATTATGTTTTTTCATATCACCACCTCCTGCTTACTGAATATAGAAAACAACAATTTGGTTTATTGTAGCACTTTTTGAAAAAATTTTAAATCTTAAAAGTCATATTTTATGCTATTTGGTAATATTTTCTACCAAAAAAAATAAAGGAGGTGTCTCAAAATGAACTTTTTAATTTATGAGGCACTCTTTTTTGTATGAAATCAACTAATCAACTATATTTTCATCATTTCAACAATGAAAAAGAGGCCTTTCTCTATTTTGAGACAGCCCCTTTTATATAACATCATCATATCTTTAATTATTAATAAAATATTTCTATTCCTCTAAAAACTGTAAAAATTCTTGATTAAATAATTTAAGCTCATCATAGAATATAGCATGACCGCTATACTCAAAAGTATATAAAACTGAGTCTTCTATCCTTTCATTCATAAAAACTGCAAATTCATATGGGCAAACTTGGTCTAATTTTCCATGGAATATACCTGTAGGCACTCTTACACATTTTAAATCATTAAATAGTTCTTCATCTCTTAAAGCTACAGCTGTTCCAATTGTTCCTATCCCTGATGCACTAAAACCAATATCATTAAACCACCTTCTAAAACTTTCTGATGGATTTGATGCAAACACTTTTTCCCCAAAATTAGTTACCATTTCAGGTCTATCTGTACATGCTTGAGCTATTAGCTTATTAACATCTTCACGTGTCATACCATATGGAAATTCTGGATGCCTTTTTACAAATGATGGTGCCGCCGCAGCAGCTAAGACTAGTTTTGATACTCCATATCCATTAAATAAACTCATATATCTAAGTACAATTGCTCCACCCATTGAAAATCCCACAAGAGTAAAATCTTCTAATTCAATAGCATGTACCACCTTATAAATATCATCAGCCATCTGACTATAAGTATATCCTCCTGCTGTTGCATCAGAGTTACCAAAACCTCTTAAATCAATTGAAACTGTTCTGTAGCCAAGTTTTGGCAGTATATTAGTTTGATATTCAAATATCTTATGTCCTAATGGCCAGCCATGTATAAATAGAACTGTTTTTTTAGCCTTTGGATTTAAATCATACACTGCTATATTTATGTCATTCACACGTACATAATACATATCATTAGCAACTCCCTTCAAGAAAATGTATGATAGTTGTTTTATATATATGAATAAAATAGTTAATAATTAAACATTATATTCTATTTACAGTACTTTTCTATTGCTTTTTTAAACAAACCTACATGAACCTTTTCATCTAAAATTATTCTATTTAATATAGCTTTTATATAAGGGTCTTCAATAATATTTATATCCTTATAATAATTCTCAATAGCCACATACTCTAAATGTAAATCCGATTTTAATCTACTACAAATAGAATCTCCATAAAATACAAAACCACCATTCCAATATGCACCACATGAACTTGAAGAACCTCTATATATAGGATTTCCACCTAATAATCTTATAGTTTTTGCTAATATCTCCATATGTAACATTTCTGTTATAGATATATTTATCCACATTTCATTTAACTCTTTATAATTTTCATCTAAATCAAAGTTATGGTATAAGTACTGATTTACACTTGTAAATTCACTTGATACACCAGCATAATCATCCATTAATAGTTCTGCATAATACTTATTTTTTCCCAATACTTTTATTTCTGGGTATGGCTCGTCACTTGAGTATCCCTTTCTCTTATGCATATCATAGTGTGCATTCATGGTATCTCCTCCTTTAGATTTAAATATTGATATTAATTATATGCATCAAAACTTTAACATATGCTTTTATTAGGATGGTTAGGGTTTAATAAATAACTTAAATTAATAAAAAATCCATGCTAATAGAAATTAACATGGATTCATATTTATCTTTATATTTGTGCAATTATTTTCTATCTCTATTCATCTTTTCCTGCTACTGATAATTCTTTAATAACAATTGAAGGTGAACCTATACTGCTCATTGGAAATTCTAAGTCATTCCCTATAACTTCAATATCTTTTAATAAATCAAAGTAATTACCAGCTACTGTAATTTGTTCTACTGGAAATGATTTTTTACCATCTTTAATATAAAAACCTTTAGCTGCTAAAGAAAAATCTCCTGTTACTGAATTTGCACCTGAATGAAGCCCTGCAAAACTAGTAACCATCAAACCTTCCCCTACTTCTTTCATAATATCATCTAAAGATATATTTCCTTTCTCTATATATAAATTAGTTGGATATATACTTATAGGTGATGCATATGAAGCTTTTATTCCATTTCCCGTAGTCTTTACTTTTGCTTTATTAGCGGTCTTTAAATTATGAAGTAATGTCATAAGTTTACCATTTGAAATAACTTCTTTTTTAAAAGTAGCTACACCCTCATCATCAAAAGGAGTAGATGCCATACCATTTTCTAAAAGTGGGTCATCAACTATTGTAACTATAGGAGATGCTATCATTTCTCCTTCTCTATCTTTCAACAAAGACAATCCTTTTTGAGCTGAGTCTGCATTAAATATTCCAGAAAATGTACTAAGTAAAGATACCATTGCTTCATTAAATAATATAGTTTTATATTTGCCTGATGGTATACTCTTTCCGCCTATTTTAGATAACGCATTTTCAACTCCGAGCTTTGCTATTTCCTTTGGATTTATTTCTTCAATAGTAGTTGCTATATTGTATCCTACTCCATCATATTTTTGTCCATTGTCTTGTATAACTGGTACTACAAACCCTATAAGCAGATTAGTTTTATTACTTAACTCTAATCCTTTAGTATTATATATGCCACTACTTGCTACTGAATAAGATATAGTACAACTAGATAAGTTTACTACCTTATCTGAATAAGCTTTAGTCTCTTCTTCCATTTGTAAAGCTAATTCAATCAACTTATCTGCTTCTAAATTTTCTAGTTCCTTAGAATAAGTCTTTACTTCATTATAGTATTTGTCGCCTTCATATATAAATTGTACATCTTCATTTTCGATAGCTCTTACCCCATCTTTTACATTTTTTATCAACATATCAACAGCTTTATCATCTAAAATTTCTGTATAAGAATATCCTATCTTCCCACTTATCTTTCCTCTAAATGATAAGCCAAAGGATTTATCAAGATTGTATTTCTCAACTTCTTCTTCATATATATTTATAATTAGATTTTCCACTGTGGAATAATACACTTCACACTCTTCAAAGCCTTCATTTAGAGCTTTCTTAAATAGTAAATCTTTAAAATTTTTAAGTTCCATACTTATTCCTCCTATCTTCCACCTACAGTAATTTCTTTTACTCTTATCATAGGTTGACCTACATTGGTTGGTATACTTCCTGACACTGAACCACACATACCTTGAGCTTGTTCTAAGTTATCCCCAACCATGTCTATATTCATAAGTACATCACTACCTTTTCCAATTAAACTAGCTCCTCTAACTGCTTCTTTTATTTCTCCATTTTTTATTAAATAACCTTCTGAAACTGCAAAATTAAACTCTCCTGTTACAGGATTTACAGAGCCTCCACCCATTTTTTTGGCATATAGACCATCTGATATTGACTTTATAATATCCTTTGGCTTATCTTCTCCAGCAGCAATATAAGTATTAGTCATTCTCGAAGTAGGAGCAAATTTATAACTCTGTCTACGAGAACTTCCTGTAGGCTTCATTCCCATTCGTCTACCATTAAGTTTATCTATCATATAAGACTTTAAAATTCCATTTTCGATTAAGATATTTTTTTGAGTTTTGTTTCCTTCATCATCTATGTTCATAGAACCCCAATAGTTTGGTATTGTCCCATCATCTATTGCTGTAATTTTTGTAGATGCAATTTGTTGACCTAATTTATCTGCAAATACAGAATTTCCTTTTGCAACTGCTGTAGCCTCCAAAGAGTGTCCACAAGCTTCATGAAATATTACTCCTCCAAATCCATTATCTATTGCCACCATCATATTACCTGCTGGGCAGTTTTTTGCATGTAGCATAGTATGTGCTACTCTAGCAGATTCTCTTCCATAGTATTCTGGGTCTATATCTTCAAATATTTCAAATCCCTTACATCCTCCAGGTCCTTCAAATCCCGTTTGATTTTCATTACCTTTAGATGCAATTGAACTTATTCCCAATCTAGTTCTTATTCTTCTATCTTCCACATAAATTCCTTCAGTATTTGCAATTAGTACTTTTTGGTCTTTATCTGAATAAGTTACATTTACTTGTGATATATCACTACTAAATTCTTTTGCACTTTTATATGCAATTTTCATGACATTTACTTTATCTATATTACCTATTGAATTTGGATAGATTTTTATATTATGTAGATTGTTTATTTTAATACTGCCATTTAATATAACACTCTTCCCCTCTTCTAACTTGCCTAAAGCAATAGCAGCTTTATACGCTATGTCTAATAAACTATTCAATGAATTATCACTTGTATATGCATATATACTCTTTAATCCTTTAAATATTCTTATTCCTATACCATAGTTTCTTCCACCTATTGCATTTTCTACTTTATTATCTATTAAGCCAATAGAATTATTTATAGTGTCTTCTTCAAAAATCTCAGCAAAATCTCCGCCAGTAATTAAACACTTTTCCAATACCTTTGAAACTATATCTTTTGAAAGCATAAATCTACCTCCTATTTTAAATTTTTATTTAACTTTTATTCAATCTTTTTTACTTGTTAATCATCATTATATACCAAATTACTTATGAATATATTATACATATGTTTTACACTAAAATGTTATCATATTTTTATTTATACATACCCATTTATATGAACAATTAAAATGTATAATATTATTTGTTATAGAAAATAATACACTCATACATAATAAACGTTAGGAGTGAAATATATGAATCAAGTATATGTAAAAGGCAAACCTATTTTTACTAGTATAAATAAAATTCCAAGACAATTTCCATACCTTACTAATGATATTGATACTGATGTTATAATTGTTGGTGGTGGTATAACAGGATGTATTTGTGCATACTATTTAGCTAAAAACAATATAAAATCAGTTATCCTTGAAAAAGGAAGGATTGCACATGGAAGTACTAGTGTAACCACATCACTTTTACAGTATGAATTGGATGATAATTTGATAGATTTAACAGAAGTCATGACTCTAACTGATGCCTTAAAAGCATACAATCTTTGTGTATCAGCACTTGAAGAATTAGATAAATTTATAGAATTACATGGAAATAAGTGTGATTATGCAAAAAGAGACACTTTGCTTTACACTGCCAGTAAACTTGAAATTAAAGCTATAAAAGAAGAATATAATCTAAGAAAAGAAAATGGATTTGATGTTGAATATATCAATGAATCTACAAACCCTTTTGGTTTTGATTTAAAGTCAGGATTGATATCAAAAAATGGTGGACGAGAACTAGACCCATATAAATATAGTCATCATCTCATTGATGTAAGTCTGAAAAAAGGTCTTGAAGTATATGAAAATACAGAAGTAAAAAAAGTAGACTTTTCAGATGATAAAGTAACAGCTGAAGTATCTTATGGCTATAAAGTTTATGGCAAAAAACTAATTGTGGCTACAGGATATAATACAAGTTTATTTACAAATAGAAACTTCGCAACTAAATCTAATACTTTTAATATAGCTACAAAACCACTTAAAGACATTGATTCTTGGAAAGACAATATTCTGATTAGAGACAATTGTGACCCATATAATTATCTAAGAACCACTAAAGATAATAGATTGATTATAGGTGGCGAAGATGTAGACTTCAGTGATATAGAAAATGAAACTTTAGCAAATAAAAAATATGACATTCTTGAACAAAGACTAAAAGGCATGTTTAAAGACATAAAAGATATACAAGTTGATTACAAGTATTGTGGTTGCTTTGCTTCTACTTTAGATAACTTAGGTTTTATTGGACCTGATAACAAAAATCACAACTTATGGTACTGTTTAGGTTATGGAGCTAATGGAATACTTTTTGCAATCCTAGGAGGTATAATGCTTAGTAAGCTATATCTTGGAGAAGAAGATAAAAATATGAGATTATTTAAGGTAAATAGATTTGACAAATAGATGTTATTATATATTAAAAGACTGTATTTAAAAAAGCTTTAGAATTCTAAAATCTTATTTTTATAC
>NZ_JAGWCT010000110.1:0-13118 GCF_020657815.1 Clostridioides sp. ZZV15-6597
ATAATGTATTTATGGAAACTTTAAAGTACTACTTAGTACTTATCGTTTTTATATGAAAGGAGATAGCCAATTGACTGACAAGCAAAAACTTATTATAACTATTGCTCAAAGAATCTTTGACCAAAAAGGTTTTCAAAATACTTCAATACTAGATATTGTAAAAGAATGTAAAATGTCTAAAGCTACTTTTTATAAACATTTTGAAACTAAAGAAAGTTTTATCTGTGAAATAATTAATTATTATGATGAAAAATTTTTAGAAATTATACATTCTATTAATGAAAATAAAGATATCCATCCATCTGAAAAATTAAAAAGAAAAATAATAGCTGTATGGGGAAATATTTTTTCTAGAACTACTATAAATACTTATGTGAGGGAAAATTTCTCTGAAGTGCAACGTAAAACGACAAGTAAGTTACAAAAAAAATCTCGTGCTAATTTATTAAATGAATATAAGTTGAGTTTATTTGATAATTATGGCAACAAAATAGAAAACATTCTATTTGATTTAGTTTTCTTACTAGATGCTCTAATTCACCAGTTTACATATATTATTCATATACAAAAAAGAGAAATAAATGTATACTTTATTGCTGAATTTACTATCCAAATACTCGATTTAGTTGTAGAAAATGCTGATAACCTAAATCCTTTAATTGAAAAATCAATGTTTTTATATGAACAAGAAGATGAAGCTTACTCTTCTCTTTATAGTAAATCATTATTTTTTAAAACAATACAGGATATAGAAGAGCTAATCAAAACAAACACTTCTCTTATTGAAAACCCTAAGTTACTAGAAGCATCAAAAAAATTATATGAAGAAGGAAAAAATCAACTATACGATTCTTTAATTATGGATGCAATGATTACATATCTAGAAAAAGAAGACATTTTGAGACCAAAAGTACTTTTATTGAATAGTATTAAAAATCAGTTAAAAAAGGAGACGTTATAAACTATGGAAATACAAAGTAATAGCAAAAACAATAAAAAAGGAAATTTGATAATAGCAATCGTAATGACTGGCGCTTTTATAAGCTCTCTTAGTCAAACATTACTGGCAACTGCACTTCCCAATATAATGTCAGATTTTAAAATTACTGCTGATGTTGGTCAGTGGTTAACTACAATTTATCTACTTATTGCAGGTATCATTATTCCTACAACAGCTTACTTGATAAATAGATTTAGTACTCGAAAATTATTTATTACATCAATGACTATCTTTTCTTTAGGATGCATTATTGCGCTTTTCTCTCGTGATTTTTCAACTATGTTGATTGCTCGTGTATTACAAGCAGTAGGTTCTGGCTCTTTAATGCCACTTTTACAAGTTATTATATTATATTTATGCCCTATAGAAAAACGTGGTACAGCTATGAGTCTAGTCGGTATTACAGTGGGATTTGCTCCAGCAATAGGACCAACTTTATCTGGATGGTTAGTAGATTCATTTGGTTGGCATAGTTTATTTTTGCTTCTTTCACCTATAGCTATACTAGATGTTATACTTTCATTTATATTATTAAAGAATGTTGGAGAAGCCCAAAAACTAAAACTGGATATACCTTCAATAATACTATCTTCTTTAGGTTTTGGTGGTTTATTGATTGGGTTTACTAATCAAGGTAATTATGGGTGGACTAATAGTGCCACATATTTACCAATAATATTAGGAATTGTATCATTAATTTTATTTACATGGCGTCAATTAAAATCTAAAGAACCATTCTTAGAATTAAGAGTTTTTAAAAATAAACCATTTCTTATTTCTACATTATTAATTATGATTGTATATGCTTCAATGATGTCTGCTACATTAATGATACCTCTATATATTCAATCTGTAAGGGGATTCTCTGCACTTGCTTCAGGTTCTTTAATGATGCCTGGTGCTATACTAATGGTTGCATTAAATCCAGTCGCAGGACGTCATCTAGATAAATATGGTCCTCACGCTCTATCAATATTAGGAACTGGATGTTTATTTTTAGGAACTTTATCTTTTGCGTTTTTAGGCAAGGATACATCTTTAATTCATGTATCACTAATGTATTGTATTCGTATGATTGGTATTTCAATGGTTCTAATGCCATTAACTACATGGGGAATTAAAACACTAGATAGAGAACTTATATCTCATGCTACAGCAATTAATAGTACACTTCGTCAAATATCTGGTGCTATAGGCTCTGCTATACTTATTACTATAATGACAACTGCTACTAAAAAAGCTCACATGAGTTCAGCTATCCTGTCTAATATTCATGGAATAGATGTGGCATTTTCAATAGCAGCCACACTTGCATTTATTGGATTAGTTATATCAATATGTTTTATAAAAGAACGACAAACTATTAGAAGTTAATATAAAAAAAGGAGGTGTCTCAAAATGAACTTTTTAGTTTATGAGGCACTCTTTTTTGTATGAAATCAAATGTATTTTCATCATTTCAACAATGAAAAAAAGGCTTATCTCTATTTTGAGACAGCCCCTTTTTTTCAGTTTGAAAAATATTGTAATCTTATAATACAGCTATTACTTCTATTTCAACTTTAACGTCTTTTGGTAATCTAGCAACTTCTACACAAGCTCTTGCTGGTTTATTTTCTCCAAAATACTCAGCATAAACTTCGTTTATAGCACCAAATTCATTCATATCTTTTATAAATACTGTAGTTTTAACTACATTTGAAAAATCAGCTCCACTTTCAGCTAATATTGCTTTAAGATTTTTTAGAGATTGAGCAGTTTGAGCTTGTACATCTCCTTCAACTACTTCCATAGTTTCTGGTACAAGTGGAACTTGTCCAGATACAAATAATAAGTTTCCAGCTTTTATAGCTTGAGAATATGGTCCTAAAGCTGCTGGTGCATCATTAGTATGCAATACTTCATGTTTCATATTAAAATCCTCCTAATTGGTTAATCTACTATACATAAAATGTATCTTCATACACTATTATACTATTTTTCTTGTATATTATATACACTTTTTATTATAATTCTATAATTTTAAAACCTTTTTCTTCTATTGCTTTCTTTATTTTCGCTATATGGTCATAATCTATTGTTTCTAATATAAATTCCGCACTTTGTTTTCCTAGAGCTTCACCTGCTGATAATTTACCTTGATTAGCACTTAAAATATTTCCACCATTCTCACTTATTATTCTAGTTAATTCAGCAAAGTTTCCTGGCTTATCTTCCATAATTGTGCTAAATGAATATCTTCTTCCTTCTTTAGCTAGAGCAACACCTATTATTCTATATAATGTATTTATATCTATATTACCACCAGATATTATACACACTACATTTTCGTCTTTTGCTGGTACATATTTACCACTTAATATTGCAGCTGTACACACAGCCCCTGCACCTTCTGAAACTATTTTTTGACTTTCCATCATAAATAATATTGATTCAGCTATTTCTGTTTCTTCAACTACTACTATTTCATCAACTAATTCATTTATTATTTCAAAAGTTAAGTCTCCAGGAGTTTTAACAGCTATACCATCAGCTATTGTACTATCATTAAATGCTGTTGTTACTTTGCCGTTTTTAATTGACTCTTTCATTGAAGGTATATTTGCAGTTTGAACACCAACTATTTTTACATTAGGATTTAATGCCTTTGCTGCAACAGCAACACCAGATATTATTCCCCCACCACCAACTGGGCATAGTATAGTATCAACCTTATTGTTTAATTGTTCGAAAATTTCAAGAGATATAGTTCCTTGCCCTGCTATAACATATTTATCATTGAATGGATGTAAGAAAGTTGCTCCTGTTTCTTTTTGTATTTCAACAGCTTTTGCATATGCATCATCATAAACTGCACCATTTAAAACTACTTCTGCTCCATAACCTTTAGTTGCACTAACTTTTGCTAATGGTGCAGTTGCTGGCATTACTATTGTAGATTTTATACCAGTCATTTTTGCGCCTAATGCTACACCTTGTGCATGATTCCCTGCACTTGAAGCTATTACTCCACTTGCTTTTTCTTCGTCTGTTAAACTTGCTATTTTATTACAAGCTCCTCTTAATTTAAAAGACCCTGTTTTTTGAAGGTTTTCACATTTATAAAAAACCTTTGCACCTGTTTTTTCGCTAAGTTTAACGCTTTCAAGTAAATCAGTTTTTTTAACTATGTCTTTAATGGTCTCTCTAGCTTCTTTCACATCTGTTAAGGTAACATTTATCATTTTATTCCACTCCCGTAAATCCAATTTTTATTTATTACTTTCTATATAATTCTATATCTTTTTTTTTTAAAAATCAACATGTAAACGATTTTTATAATTTTTTAATTAATCACAAAAAAACTAAAAATACAACAATTGAATACAATAAACACATATATTCAATTGAGTTACATTACACTAAATGATAATATTAAAATAATTTTTACCTTTTTATCAAAATAACAGTTTATTCTTTATTATTTTTACTAAAATTTATATTTATATTATTTTGTTTAATTAAAAATTGTTTTTTTTAATTCTCTTTAATAACATTAATATTACCAATCTAACCTAAAATATTTTTATAAACAACTTTAAACAAAAAGAAAGTTTTATTTTATACATTTTCATAATAATAAAACTATACCTTTTACAACAAATAAAACAAAAAAAATAAAATGCAAGTTAAATTAGAGTTTTATTTTACATAGTAATCATTTTTTATTAAAAGGTATTTTATCTTTTAACATACATTTTATAAAGCTAAATAGAGTTATTATTTTAATTTTATACTTTACTTTTTCTATAAACCTATTATAATTAAAGTATAATCATTTTAGGAACTTGTTTATTTTATTATAAAAATGTGAAACTTATTACATAAGGAGGAATTAAACATGAAAAATAATACTTATAAAGAAATCAAAAACATATATGGAAAAATAAGTCCTTTTGAATTTAAGGACAAATTAATAGATATTGCGAAACATACTGCAAATGAAAATCATAGAGAATTGCTTGATGCAGGTCGTGGAAATCCAAATTGGACTTGTTCAACTGCTAGAGAAGCTTTTTTCACTTTTGGTCATTTTGCGATTACTGAAACTCGTTCTAATTGGGATTTAGGTCATTTAGCTGGTATGCCTCAAAAAAAGGGCATTAAGGAAAGATTCTTTAAATATATAAATGAAAATATAGATATGCCTGGAGCGTACTTAGCTAGAGATATTATAAATTTTGGTATAAATGAACTTGGATTTGATGGTGATGAATTTGTTCATGAACTAGCTGATGGGATTATTGGTGATAATTATCCACTTCCAGATAGAATGTTACCTCATATGGAAAAAATAGTACATGATTATCTAGTTCAAGAAATGAAATATGATATATCAGGTAAATATGGTGATGTAGAAATATTCGCTGTTGAAGGTGCTACAGCTGCTATGTGTTATATATTTGATTCATTAATGGCAAATGAACTTCTAAAAAAGGGCGATACAATAGCTTTAATGACTCCTATATTTACACCTTATCTTGAGATACCTAATCTTCCTCGATATGATTTTAAAGTTGTAAACATAAACGCCAATGCAGTTGATGAAAAAGGTGCTCATACATGGCAGTATACTAAGAAAGAATTAGAAAAGCTTCGTGACAATTCTATTAAAGCTTTATTTGTTGTTAATCCTAACAACCCTGCATCTATAGCTATGGATGATACATCTTGTAATAATCTAATAGATGTAATTGAAAATTATAATAAGGATTTAATGATAATATCAGATGATGTATATGGGACTTTTGTAGAAGATTTTTCATCATTAATGTCAAAACTTCCTTATAACACTGTTGGAGTTTATTCTTATTCAAAATATTTTGGAGTTACAGGATGGAGACTTGGTACATTCGCTCTTCATAAAAAGAATGTTTTTGATAAAAAAATAAATGATTTAACTGGAGAATTAAAGAAATCAGTAGATAAGCGTTACAGTGATATGAGTCTTAACCCTTCTAGCCTTTCATTTATGGAAAGAGTTGTTGCTGATAGTAGACTTGTTGCTCTCAATCATACTGCTGGTCTTTCAACTCCACAACAAGTTCAAATGTCATTTTTCTCTGCATTTGCATTAATTGATAAAGTTGATGCCTACAAAAAACTTAATATGAGTATATGCCATAGACGCCAAAAACTATTGTTTGAAGCTTTAGAGCTTCCAGTTAATAAAAATAAAAATAATGCTGCATATTATACTCAGTTTGATATTGAAGAATGGGCTAAAATAAACTATGGAGAAGATTTATTCAGATTTATAAGTAAGAATGCATCTCCAGTAGATATACTTTATAGATTGGCTAATGATTATTCAGTAGTCTTACTTAGTGGAAATGGATTCTACGGACCTGAATGGTCAATTAGAATATCTCTAGCAAATCTATATGATGAAGCCTACACTAAAATAGGGAAAGCCATAAGAGAGATATTGAATAGTTATATTGCTGAATGGGAAAAAACAAAGAAATAATTCTAGTACACTGAAATATCTAAATTATGCGAATAAAAGAATTTATATAGACCTGAATAAATTTTTTTGATATAATCCTATCGGAATTATAAATTTTATTTGTGAAAGGCAGAGAATATTATGAGTATTAAGAAAAAAGTTGCCATAGTTTTTACTGGTGGAACTATATCTATGACAGTAGATGATAAAGTAGGTGCTGCTATACCAACTTTATCTGGGGAACAAATATTATCCATGGTCACTAACATTGATAAAGTTGCAGATGTTGAAGTTTTTAATTTTGATGAAATTCCAGGACCTCACATAACACCTTATAGAATGATGGAATTAAAAAATTATGTAAATGATTTATTAGCAAGAAAAGATATCACAGGAGTTGTAATAACACATGGTACTGATAGTTTAGAGGAAACTGCTTATTTTCTAGACCTTACAATTGACAACATTAAGCCTGTAATAGTTACAGGTGCTATGAGAAGTAGCTCTGAACTTGGTTATGATGGTTCAAGCAACTTATCTGCATCAGTTTGTACTGCTGTATCTAAAGATGCTATGGGTAAAGGAGTTCTTGTAGTTTTAAATAATGAAGTACTATTGGCTTCTGAAGCTACTAAAACAAATACACTTTCTTTAAATACATTTAAATCTTTAACTAGTGGTCCATTGGGAATAATCGACTGTAACGAACTTGTCCTTACAAGAGATATTGTAAATAGAACAATTATAGATACTGATAAGGTAGAATCTAAAGTTGCACTATTTAAAGCATATGTTGGAGAAAATGCAGATTTTATAAGATTTGCTGTTGATAGTGGATATAAAGGTATAGTTATTGAGGCTATGGGTAGAGGTAATATTCCTCCTCAGATGCTTTCTGGTGTTGAATATGCAAGGGAAAAAGGGCTTCCTGTTGTTATAGTTTCTAGATGCCATTCAGGTAGAGTATTTGATAGTTATGGTTACTTTGGTTCTGGTAGAGATTTAAAAAATATAGGATGTATATTTGGTGGAGACCTTCCAGGGCAAAAAGCTAGAATAAAACTTATTTTAGCTCTTGGAAAGACTAATAATATTGATGAAATCAAAGACTTCTTTGAAAAAGGAATCTATTGTTAATTATATTATTGCGTTTAGAATTTAAAATAAATTATATCATAGAGTTTAAAATAAAATTTCCCCCTACTGCAATTTTTTAATTATATTGCAATAAGGGGATTTTATTTTATAGCTTTATTTTTTTATTTATTTCACAATTTTTTTATTTATTTCACAACTATATTAACTAATTTCTTAGGAACTGCAACAACTTTAACTATAGTTTTATCTTCAACTAGAGCTTTAATTTTTTCATCTTCTAAAGCCACTTTTTCCATATCTTCTTTAGATATATTTGAGCTAACAGTTAACTTTCCTCTGACCTTTCCATTAACTTGTACAACAACTTCTATTTCATCTTTTACTAGTGCTGTTTCATCATATTTAGGCCAATCTATATCAAAGACACTTCCTTCTTGACCTATCATAGTCCATAATTCTTCACCTAAATGAGGTGCAAATGGTGAAATTATAGTTACTATTGTTTGTACACCTTCTTTTATAACTGCTTCATTTATATTATCTAGCTCCTTATATTTGTACATATCATTTATTAATTCCATAAGAGCTGATATAGCAGTGTTAAATCCAAATTTCTCACTTAAATCTACAGTAACTTTTTTAAGTGTAGAATGTATAGTATATCTCATATCTTTATCTTGAGAACTTAACTCGCCAAACTCAACATCTTTTTTGAAGACATCTGCTAACTCATCAACTAATCTATATACTCTATTTAAGAATCTAAAGCATCCATCCACACCTTGTTCTGACCAGTCTAAATCTCTTTCTGGTGGTGCTGCAAATAATACGAAAAGTCTTGCAGTATCTGCTCCATATTCATCAATTATATCCATAGGAGATACTGTATTGCCTTTAGACTTACTCATCTTAGAACCGTCCATAAGAACCATACCTTGAGTAAGTAAGTTTTTAAATGGTTCATCAAAGTCTACCATGCCCATACTCTTAAATGCTTTTACAAACCATCTAGCATAAAGTAAATGCATTATAGCATGTTCTACTCCACCTATATATTGGTCTACCGGATGCCATCTGTTAACTAAGTCTTTACTAAATGGTTCATCTTCATTTTTATTGTCTACATATCTTAAGAAATACCAAGAGGAATCAACAAATGTATCCATAGTGTCAACCTCTCTTCTAGCTGGTTTTCCACAGTGAGGACAAGTTGCTGACATAAACTGTTTTGAAGTAGTAAGTGGAGACTCTCCTTTTCCAGTAAATTCAACATCTGTTGGTAAAAGAACTGGTAAATCTTCTTTCTTAACTGGAACTATTCCACATTCATCACAATAAACTACAGGTATAGGACAACCCCAATATCTTTGTCTTGAAACTAACCAGTCTCTTAATCTATAATTAATTGTTCTCTTTCCTCTACCTTCTTTTTCTAATTTATTTATTATTCCTTCAAATCCTTCTGAAGCATCTAATCCATCAAATTCTTCTGAATTTATCATTTTATTATCTTCTGTTATTACATCTATTATATCTAGATTATATTTTTCAGCAAAATCTCTATCTCTTTCATCATGTGCAGGAACTGCCATTATAGCACCTGTTCCATATTCAACTAATACATAGTTTGCTATCCATAGAGGAACTTTTTTTCCATTTAAAGGATTTATAACATATCTACCTATAAACATACCTTCTTTTTCTACATCAGCTGCTGTCCTCTCTATTTCTGTCATAGTATGCATTTTTTGAACAAAAGCTTCAACATCTGCTTCATACTCAGTACCAGCAACCAATTCTTTAACTAGTTCATGTTCTGGAGCAAGTACCATATAAGTAACTCCATAAGTTGTATCTGGTCTAGTTGTAAATACTGTCATAGATTTGTCAGTTCCATCTATATCAAATACTATATCTGCTCCTGTACTTTTTCCTATCCAGTTTCTTTGCATTATTTTAACTTTTTCTGGCCATCCATCTAATGTATCTAAATCATTAAGTAATTCTTCTGCAAATTCAGTAGTTTTAAAATACCATTGTTCTAAGTCTTTCTTTAATACTGTTGATTTACATCTTTCACATGCTCCTTGAACAACTTGTTCATTTGCAAGAACAGTCTCACAAGAAGGACACCAGTTAACATAAGATTTTTTCTTATATGCAAGACCATGTTCTAAAAATTTCAAAAATATTTCTTGAGTAAATCTATAGTATTCTGGAGTTGAAGTTGCTACTTCTTTATCCCAATCATAGCTAAGCCCTAATAAATTTAATTGTTCTTTCATTTCTTCTATATTTTCCATTGTCCATTTATGTGGATGTATTCCATGTTTTATAGCTGCATTTTCAGCTGGCAAACCAAAAGAATCCCATCCCATTGGATGAAGTACATTATAACCTTCCATTTTTTTGAATCTTGCGACAACATCACCTATAGAATAGTTTCTAACATGTCCCATGTGTATCTTTCCAGACGGATAAGGGAACATTTCTAATGTGTAATAATTAGGTTTTTCAGTTTGTGCTGTATCCATTTTGTATTGGTTATTATCTTTCCAAATTTTTTGCCATTTCGATTCTACTTGTTTAAAATTATATACGCTCATATTTTGCCTCCTATTTTTAGTTGTGTTCAACTACTTTGTTTAATATTATTTACTTATAATTTCCAAATAATTCTTTGAAAATAAAAAATCCTCGTCACTAAACTTACGTTTAGGGACGAGGATAAATCTTCGCGGTACCACCCTAATTAGCCTACTTTTATAGACTCTCTTAGATAGCTTTTAGTCCAGCCATGGAGAATAGGTTTTAATCTAGTAAGTTCAAAGTTATATAATATTAGTTCTCACCTTACACTAACTCTCTGAAAAAATATAATCTTTTACTGCTCTAGTCTATTCAATTCAATACAATTTTTGAAATTTTCTAACTATAATAACATATATTATCATGTTTATGCTAATGTGTCAATATCTATATAAGGTGCATCTTTCCATAATTTTTCTAAATTATAAAATCCTCTATTTTCCTCATTAAATACATGAACCATTATATCCCCATAGTCAAGAAGTACCCAAGTTTGAGTTCCTTGTCCTTCTTTTCCTCTTGGCTCTAATCCTAGTTTTGCTAATTCATCTTCAACATTATCAGCTATAGCTTTTACTTGTCTTTGAGAAGATGCTGTAGTAATAACAAAATAATCACATAAACTAGAAACTTTTCCTATATTTATTATAACTGTATCTTGACCCAGCTTATCTTCTATGGCATCATATGCTATTTTTGTCATTTGTTCCACTGTCATATAAAATTTCCTCACTTTCCTAATTTAAATACACTTAGTTATTCTAACATATTAATACGATTTTGTAACATAGTCAACTTTAATTTTATTAATATGTTTGCCTTTATATAAGATTTTTATAATAACTTTTCTTTAATTAGGTAGTTTCTTGCCATAACAGTTCTTGGATGTATTTCTTCTTTTTTATTAATGACAAACATTAAAGTATTATTAAATGAAGTTAAAAGTGCTTCGTCAAGCCTACCTTCATAGGCTAATTCTCTCAATGTATCTACAACTGGAAATTTTCTTCCTTCTTCAATTAAATCTGCTATGTAAATTATTTTTTCTAAAAGAGACATATCTTCTCTTCCTGTTGTATGGTATTTAATTGCATTTATAATATCTTCATCTTCTATACCAAACTCATATTCACATATGTATGACCCTATCACACTATGAGATAGAGAGCGGTTTCCATCTTCTATTGGGTCTAAGTATATTTCATACTTATTAACATAATCCTCTACTTCTTTATCACTTAAGTATTTCGCACAATCATGAATCATCCCCGCTATATAAGCTTTTTCTTTGTCACATCCATAAATTTCACACAATTTTACAGCACATTCTGCAACATTTTTTGAGTGACTAAGCCTCCCTACTGGTAGCATTTGATTTAATCTTTGGTTAATATTCTCTAAGTTCATTTAATCATCTCCATATTGATATAGTTTATTTTCATACAAATAATTTTCTACATTTTCGGGTACTAAGTAACGTATAGACTTGCCTTCATTTAGCTGTTCCCTTATATATGTGGATGATATATCCAATGATGGAACGTAAACTGTTATAATGTCAGCATTATATTTTTTAGTCAGTTTCTCTATAGTTTCTTGTGACCTTAATAAGCTAATACCTGGTCTAGTCGCAGCTATAAAAGTAGCTAACTCAAAGTTTTTCTTTACATCTTTCCACTCTTCAACACTACAAATAGCATCTGCCCCTGTTATAAAGTAAATATCAGCATTTTTGTATTTTTTCTTTAAATATTTTAATGTATCGATTGTATAAGTCCTTTTATTTCTTTCGATTTCTATTTTTGAAACTAAAAAATCTTCATTGCTTTCAGTTGCTAGAAGTGTCATATTGTATCTATCATACTTATTTGTAGTGATACCTAATTTATGTGGTGGATTTCCTGATGGTATAAAGATAATTTTGTCAATTTCATACTTATCTCTAATAAACTCTGCTGTTGCTAAATGAGCATAGTGTATAGGGTCAAAAGTACCTCCTAATATACCTATTTTGATTTTGCCTTTATGGCGATTAAATTTCTCTAGTTTTTCAGTATTTTTCAATTCTGCCTTCTGAACTAGATTTTTACTTCTCATATTTTGTCTCCTTTTAATGTTATAATACTATTGTACCATTATTTTTTATTTCTTAAAGCTTATAAATTATTTTTTTTGGTATATAATCATATTTATATGGTAAAAAACACTTTAAAAAATAATTATTTAACATAGTTTCACTTAACTTTTTAATAAAAATAACTTTTTATTATTTTGTCTTAATTTAGATTAAATATAACGTATAATTATAAGTTTTTTATTAAATTTTATTAGTTACTTTTGTTAATATAATTACATATAAAAAAGGAGGTTATCTTTAGTTAATAAAAACATAGACAAATATAGTTATTTATAGTAAATCATAGTCAAGAGGTGATTATATGAAAAACAATAACTATAAACCAAAAAAGTTTGCAGAGTTAATTAATATTTCAGTCAGAACTCTGCAACGTTGGGATGTTGAAGGGAAGTTAAAGGCTTTTAAAACTCCAATAGATAGAAGATACTATACTTATGAACAATATTTAGAATATAAAGGAATACATAAAGAACAGGTAAATAGAAAAATTGTTATTTATACAAGAACTTCAACTTCTAATCAAAAAGATGATTTGAAAAATCAAGTGGAGTTTCTTAGACAATATGCAAATGCTAAAGGAATAATAGTAGATGAAGTTATTGAAGATTGTGGAAGTGGACTAAATTATAATCGTAAAAAGTGGAATAAACTAATTGATAGTTGTATGACTAATGAGGTAAATACGATTATTGTAACTCATAAAGATAGATTCATTCGATTTGGATATGAATGGTTTGAGAGATTTTTAGGTAAATTCAATGTAGATATTATAGTTGTAAATAATTAAAGTCTTTCACCACAAGAAG
>NZ_JAGWCT010000111.1:0-13035 GCF_020657815.1 Clostridioides sp. ZZV15-6597
AGTATACCCATTCTTTATTTGTAAAAACAGATTTTTTATATTTTTATTATTTTAATTTTTTTGGTATTGATATTTCAAATGTAGTTCCAATGCCTATATCAGAAGTTACATCTATTTCAATAGACAAATTCAAGCTAATCATATGCGCTATTGAAAGGCCTATTCCAGAACCTTCTAAATCTTTATTTCTCACATTTTCACTTCTAAAAAATCTGTCAAATATAAAAGGTATTTCTTCTTTTTTTATACCTATACCAGTATCTCTTATAATTAATGTTACTTCATCTTCCACATCTTCTTTTAATTCTAATACTATCTCATCACCTAGTTTAGTATATTTAAAAGCATTATCAATAAAAATTAATATAAGTTGTCTCAATTTATTTTTATCTGTTATTATAACTTTATTCTTTAATTCAGAGTGAAATGTAAATTTTTTTTCTTGAAATTCAGCAATATCTACATAATCCTCTGATATTTCTTCTAGTAATTTTTCTAAATCAATTTCCTCCAAATTAACTTTAACAATAGAATCTTCCTTAGTAAGAGATAGTAAATCTGTTATCATCTTTTTAAGTCTTCTAGTTTCTTTCATTGCAGTAGCTATTGTTTCAACTTCATCATTTACTGTATTTTCTGGAGATTTTAACATACTTTCTAATTTTGATGAAACTATTGTTATTGGAGTCCTTAACTCATGTGAAGCATCTTGTATAAATTTAGCTTGGTTCCTCCAAGCAGTCTCTATTGGAATTAATGCTTTGCGAGTAAGATATACAGCTACAAAGTACGTGATTATAACAGAAATTAGTATTCCAATTATAAGTACAGATGTCAACTGTTTTAAAGAATTCATCTCTGAGTCAATGTTTCTGATTATTTGTATCTGATATCTGCCCATATCCACATTTAATTCTCTAAATGTATAACCATTTTCTGTATATTTAAAAAATGTATTTTTCTTATCTAGTCTTCTGTCTGGAAGTAATTCATCAAAATATTCATTTTGAGTATAGTAACTTATTCTGTCATCTTCATAGACATATACCATATCTTTAGGGTCTTTAAGTCTTATTGGGTTTAAAAATGAGGTTCTCTTAAATTGAGAAACTATATACTCCAGTTCATCATTGATTTCACTATCAATTCCACTATATGTAAGACCTCTAAAATATGAATATATAAATATAGAAAATATTATTAAAAAACTACCCACTACAACAATGTACATTTTTATTAAATGGTTTTTAGTGCTGGTGAATACATTCTTATTTATCATCGAATATGTATCCTACTTTACGCTTAGTTTTAATATATTTATCATATCCATATTTACTTAGTTTTTTTCTCAGATTGCTTACATATACCTCTACTATTTCAATAGTTGCATCTGAATCAATTCCCCATATTCTATCATAAATCTGTTCTTTTAATAGAATCGAACCTTTATTTAAAACAAAATATTCCAATAAGTTAAACTGTTTATTTTGAAGTTTTATTTCTTCTTTTTCAATATACACTCTTTTTTCTAATGTATCCAGATATAAAGATTTAAATTCTAATCCATTTCTTTCTTTTATTTTTCCATTAGTCCTCAATATGGCATATACTCTTGCTACTAGTTCCTCCATATAAAAAGGTTTTGTCAAATAATCATTGGCTCCTATAGTAAATGCTTCTACTTTATCGTCTAATGCTTCTTTGGCGGTCAATATAAGTACAGGTGTATCTATATTATTGATTCTCATTTTCTTCAAAATATCAATTCCATTTATATTAGGAAGCATTAAATCTAAGATAACTAAATCATATATATTTTGATTTATTAAATATAATGCTTCTTCTCCATCTTCACATTTTTCAGTTTCAAAATGAGTACTAAGTTCTTCTACTACACTTTCTAAAAGCACCCTATTATCTTCAACTATCAAAACCTTCATAAATATCCCCTACCTTTATTTGTCTATCTTGACTTTATGAGATTTCAAATCAATATCTACATTTGCCTTTTCTTTTATATCATCATAAGTATATCCTACTATTTCAACATTCTTTGCTTTTGTTGAACATGTTATATCTATATCTGTTTCTTCTGAAGCCTTTAAAACTTTGTATGATGGTACACGACTTACTGTTAAGTATTCTCCATTATCATTAACTTCCGCTGTCTTAAGGATAATATTCCCCAAATCTTTTGATGATGAATTCTTTACTTTTATTTGATATGTGATTCCCTCTTTTGACTCATTTACTTTTTTAAGTTCTGAAGTAGATAATACTTCATACTGACTACTATTTTCTAGCTTAATCTTATTATTTCTTATATCAATAGTATTTTTTTTTAAATTAACATATACAATTTTACCCTCTGCTTCATATTCATATGCATAGACTTCTACACTTTTAGCAAAAGTTTTATGTCCACATTCTACATAAGCTACTTTTCCAGGCATTAAAGTCATATCTAACAGAGATTTACTATCAGATGAAGTAATTTTTTTATTTGCATCGTATTCATTATATATTAGTTCAACATTTGATATATTAAATGTTGAATTATTTTCTATCTTTGTGGATGTATCTATTTTTCCATCTTCAGCTATATTTATAATATCTGTTGCTCCTATATTCAATACTTTTGCATTGTCCTTATCTATTGTCACTTCATTGTTGTCTTCTGCTTGAATCTCAACTGAATCAGAATGTTCTTTTTCCCTTTTACATGCAGTCAGTGTAAAAATAAATATTGTTAATATAATCATTAAAAAAATTAATTTTTTTACTATTTTATTCATATTAAGCACCTCATATAGTAGTATTTTATAGTAGATTTTTATATTTTTTCATGAATTCCTTCAATGCTTGTGTAAGTATTTGGTGTTTTTCAAAATTTGAGTTGCTACATAATCTTTCAAAGTCACTCCAAGTTTCTTTATCTATACGTATTCTTGTTGTTTTTAATTCACTTAAAGATTCATTATCTATATGTACATCTTTTTTATTAGATATTTTTTTAGGTTTTATATTATAATCCTTCACTTCTAAATACCAATCATACACTTCACAAAGCTTATCTAAATCTTCTTGAGTTATATTTATTTTTCTGTCTTTTTTAGGTTTAATATTTTTTCTTACCTTTGTATTTTTTAAATCTGTGTCGTTAAACTCAATTTGTTCAATACTCTTATCTAAAACCTTTTCATTAGATTTCTTCTTTTTGGTGCTTACCTTTTTTATATTATTAATGTTATCTTCCTTAGTTTTTTCTTTATCTAAATCTTCTTTATACTTTAATTCGTCTTTTAATATGTATTTACCTTTTTCTGACTTATATCCTTTTTTATTTAAAAAAGTTCTTAAAGTACTTTGACTAATTTTTAAATTTTGAGCTATCTCTGTAAATTTTATTCCTTTATTTTGAAGCTCTAAAAATTTATCAATTCTTTCTTCATTATTCATTAATACTCCTCCGTCAATATCTTCTTGTCTTTCTTTTCATATTTCTTATTATATTCTTCTTTTCTAAATCTACTCTGTTTGATTCAATTATCTTTTGTAACATTTTATTATAAGTAAAATCATCTAAATTGTTGTTTTTTATATAAAGAAGTGTTTCTTCTTCATACTTAACAAAACAAATTGATAATAGCCATGCCATACCCATTTTAACATAATATTCTTCACTTTGTATATTGTTACAGTATTCAAAGATATCTTTAATATATTCATCATCAACATAATATATTAAAAACATAACTAATGCAAATCTAATCTCCCACAGATTTTCTGAACAAACATATTTTTTTAGTATATCATACATGTATTCTTTATAATTATTTGTACTCTTTAGTCCAGAACAAAATCCATCACAAATTGCCCAATTACTTATTTTAGGTACAAACTTTTTTATATAATATGAAATTTCTTCAAAATTACTATTTATATTACCAATCACCATACCTTGTAACATAACTTCTTCATAATAAGTATCTTCTGCTACTTCTAAAAATTCTTTCCAGTTACCTTTACTTATTTCTTTTGACAACTTTCTTAAATTGGGAATTCTAATACCTATTATATTTTCTGTCCCTGGTATAAGTTTCTTATTAAAATCTCTATACTTAATATCTTGCATAGATTTCATATACTCTAAAAATTCGGTATATTCCAATTTATCCCATTTTTCCCTACTAAGCATCATTTATTTACTCCTTAGTTCCTTTTTTCTTATTGTAACATAAAATTATATAAAAAAAAGCTTCTAACTATCAGAAGCTTTTTCAAAAATATACTAAATTTTTCAATTTAAAATTTAAATTAAATTAAGATTTACTACAACATAATATCTCTTTAGAAAACCTTACTAATCTCCTACACCGAAGTCTGTATTATTGTACAAAACTTCTATATTTGGATTTTCATTTAAGAATTCATACTTATTAATAAACCATTTAACCAGCTCTTCATCTCTTTTTATTTTAGAAGAATTGTTTATAAAAACATTCACAGTTGCTTTTTCAAAAGTATTTAAAATAATATCTATATCATTATCTATCATTTCTTTAGTCTGTCCTTTAATTCCAACCATAATACAAGGTGAATCAAAATATTCTTTTACCTCTTCTGGAGTTTTAAATCTTGCATTTTTATTTAAAAAATTATTTCTAAAATCATAATCAAATGTTTCAACCCCAATTTTAAATATTATAGGTATTTCAAAATAATCTCTCATTTCCTTTAGTCTATTTTTGTAGGACCAATGACTTTCTAAGAATAGTTTTTTTATATTTTTTTCTTTTATAATCTTCTTTATTCTCTCTAAAGTATCTTTAGGTATTTCAAAACAGCTACCGGAATTTATGACTTCAAGAACTCCATATGTTCCAGTTATATTTTTTAAAACTTCAAAATTTAATTTGTTCATTTCTTCTTCCAAATTAGAATTATCATCTATATAATCACAAAAAGAACATCTTCCCCATATACATGGAAAGCTTTTTAGTAAAACTATTTCTCTTTGATTTTTATTTATTATCTCACTATATCTATCCATATTCTCTCCTATCTTTCTCCAGTTAATGATACTTTTAAAGTCTTTGGAACTGCATTTAGTCCTAAATTTACCAAAACAACCGCAATTAATTTATCTGTATAATCTGTGAACACTTGAGTTATAAACACACTAAATACATCTCCAAACCCTAGTACTTTTAAAATTTGAACTATATAAGAAGAACCAGATGATGTAACACCTCCAAACAAAAAAGCTGAAATTACTGAACTTACTATAGATGTTGGTATGGCAAATAACAATACTCCTAATGGAGTTTTTAGACCAGTTAAGAATTTCTTTTTAAAAGCAATACCAGCAAGTAATCCTGTTGATATCTGGACTGGTGCAAAATAAAGAGAATATACATCAAATGTAACCCCACTTATTAAACTTCCAAACACACCTGTAATAACAGCATATTTAGGTCCCAAAAGTGAAGCTATCATTATAGTTCCTATTGAATCTAAATATATAGGTAATCTTAGTCCCATAGCTATAAATGCACCTACTATATTTATAGAAATACCAAAGGCTATAAGTGTAATAGTTTTGACACATATTTTTCTTTTCACACTATATCACTCCTTCCACAGAGTCTATAATGTTTTCATATCCTTTAAAAAGTCTTTTTAAAAACATGTACATAAATTTCTTTTCATCAACCTCATTTAGAATAATCGCATTAGCATGTTTTTTGTAGAAATCAAATGAATCTACTATAGATTGCCCCATAGCTATTCCATCTTCCACAATTTCTACATATGATTCAAATCCCTTACATATACTTCTATCTATAAAATATGCTACTGCTAGAGGGTCATTTATTACACAACCTATTATTCCTTCTTGTTCCCAATGAAAATCAATATAAAATCTAGTGATTTCAGTTATATACTTAGCCATTTTTTCATCAAGTCTATTTATAAACTCAATAATATTAGGAGTAAGTACAATTTTTCTAGTTACATCCAAACATACCATGTGAATTTTTTTAGATAAATTCTTGTAAACATAATCCGCTCCATGTGGGTCTACCCAATAGTTAAACTCTGCTACTGGAGAACAGTTTCCATGAATTTTAAATGCTCCTCCCATAGATACAAATTCATCAAGATTTTCAAAGGCTTTTTTATCTTTCATAAGTGCTTTAGCTATGTTTGTAAGTGGTGCAAGTGCTATTATAGATACTTTTTCATGATTATGTAAAGTATTTATTATAAAATCTACTGCTCCATTTCTTGCTTTAACCTCTGTCACTTTTTGATAAAAATTTTCTCCTATACCATCTTCTCCATGTGTATCTTGAGCTGTTACAAGTGTTCTTTTTAGTGGTGCTTCTTCTCCTATATATACTGGAATATTTAGTGAAGAACACATTTGAAGTGTTTTTAGTGCATTTTCTGCACCTACATTTGCTGGTACGTTACCACAGCATGTGGTAATTCCAAGTACTTCTAGCTCTGGTGAGTTTAAAGCCAGAAGGATTGCCAAAGAATCATCAATTCCTGGGTCACAATCAATTATTACTTTTCTTTTTTCCATATTACTATCCTCCTTGATTTGTGGTCGAGGAGAACTACACATCTTTTTTCCACTTTCAAAAAGGTGTGTCTAAGGGTATTAATTATATACTGCCACTATATAATTCCTTAGTTTTTTATACTTGGAGTTCTCGAACAAGTACAGATGTTAAGTTTAGTTATGATTTTAAGTTATTTATTATAACATGTCAATCAACTAGAACCTTTCAAACACCTGATTTACTAACTACAAAAACTCTGTTTGTAGTTTAAAAGAATTTATTATATTTTTATGTGTCTCATTAAAGCATGCTCAAATAATAAACAAACTTTAATAAAATGTGGCACGTTTAAACCGATTATTATTATACAACAATATCATAAATATTACAATTAATACCTTTAATTAACTTTACATATAAAACTATCAAAACATTGAAATACTCAAATAGTATTATACCTAACATATAGCCTATTTTTAAGGGTTTATATTTTTATTCTATATAAATCTTTATTTAAGTTTTTGCGTTTTTTATTTATTTCTATAAAAATCATATCTCATTTTACAGTTCCAAAATTAATTACAATTTTTAGTTCTAACTTTTAGCTTCAATTTAAGGAAACTCTTTTGCAATTATTTTATAAATATAATTTCCAAAAAATATTTTTTTTGTTAAATTTAATTTTTATGTTGCAAATAAGCACTAAATGTTATATATTTTTAACAAGAAGTTAAAAATATATAACATTTAGGAAAGGAGTTGTTAATAATGAAAAATTTTAGAGAATTAAATAAACTAGGATTTTTAGGTTTCTTAGGTTTTTTAGGACTAGCTGGAATATACGCTGGAGAAATACGAACTATTAGTTTTTGTGCTTTCTTTGTTTTTTTTAGATACTTTAATATTATGCCAGATGAATTATTTAGAGAAAACTTAAGAAAAGCAGCTGTGCCAGCATTTTTCTTTACACTTTCATCACTATCAATAGCAATGGTTTTATCCATCATTTCAGATAATATTTCTACTATTGAAAATGGTCTAGGAATAAGTTTTTCTATAGCAATGATTAGCTTTGTTGCAATTTTTGCATATTTACAATACAAAGAAGGAAAAGGACTAGAATAATGATGATTCGTTCAAGAACTAAAGAATATAGAGCAAAATATAACATGAAACAGGATGAACTGGCATCATTAGTAGGAGTAAGAAGAGAAACTATAGGAAATCTTGAAAACGGAAAATATAACCCTTCATTAAAATTAGCATTTGACATTGCTAACGTATTCAATGTAAGTATAGAGGAAATTTTTGAATATATAAAAAATTAGCAACTATTCTCTTCTTAAAATTTTTGCTATACTTTTATTAAGTAGATTAAAACTAATATAAGTTGGTGATTATATGAAAAGAAAACTTTCAACACACTTTTTGGGATATATATTTGGTTTATTCATAGTATTTTTAATAGCTTTTATATTAAAAAAATTAGTGATAGATACTATGATAGGAATAATAATTGGAACTGGAATTGGATTTTTATTAATTTATCTATTTAATAAAAAAAGATGATGATAAGATTTGCAATACTTCAATAATGATGTTTACAAAAACCAATAATTATTTAGTATGACATCTAAGTGCTTATTGATAATTGTAAATAAAAAATGAATTGAATAATAATTCAACCAGTTTTACAATTGTAATATCCAGTTTTACATATACACTTGTAAAATATATTAAAGCGAAGTATTATACATATATATTTTCAAATAAAATAATTTATTTTATTTACTGAATATTTTTATTTTTTAGGGGGATGTATTGTGTTTAAAGACAAAGTTGATGAATGTGTTCATATAATGACTGCATACATTGTTAGTTTGAAAGAATACTATTCATTTATAGAAACTCAGATTGATGATTTTATTAAAAAATATGGAGAAGATATTGTGGAGTCTTGTCTTCATAGAATTATGATTTTATTATGTGAATGTGGTTTGGCATAAAATTTAATTTATCAAAAATAATAAGAAGAATTTTATATAAAATTCTTCTTATCTAAATATTTAATTTAATAAAAATTTTAAATTACGCTTTTTCTTTTATAAATGCTCTTGCTTTATCCATTGTTGACCACACATCACTATCATATATTTGTGTAAATTTTTCTCCTGTGGTCTTACTCATTTCTTTCATCTTGCTACAAGCACCTCCGCCAATAACATACAGATTCTCTGTTTTATATGGCTTATAATCTTTTATATCTATTACTAAATAACTTTCGTCTTTTCTTTTATAATATAATCCTATTATTTCTGCTGAAACTCTATCATCTCCACTATAAACTATTGTATGTTTAATCTTCTTGATATCTTCACTTTTTATATTATTATTTAATATACCTTCTACGATTAACTTAGCCAAGCCCTCATGTCCAAGTTTTTCTGCTTTCTCATAATCCTCTTTATTATCACAAAAAAAACTTTCTATTAATATAGCTGTAGGTTTTGAACTATTTAAAATATACAATCCTTTATCTAATTTAGCTCCCCTATTTTTGAATACCATACCTAATTTATTACATATTCTAGTTGCATATTCTAAGCCTTTATTGCTATAATATAACACTTCTGAGCCTTTTCCTTGACCATCACTTGCATTTAAATGTAACTCTATAAGTAAATCATATTCTCCAGCATTAACTCTAGGTATTTTATAAGACTTTTCTTCATTTTTAGAACTAAACTGTTTTTCAGGGCATATTATTACACTTACTGTATGCCCTTTTTTTCTAAATATATCTGCTAATATTGGCGCCAATAACTTGTTATACTGATATTCGTTAACTAATCCATCAGCAGAAGTACATGCCCCATTTTTTAGAATACTATGTCCTACTGTAATACATATTTTCATAACATTTCACTCCCTTAATTAGATTTTATCTCATGTATATGTCCCATAATAATGAAAATCTAAATGCATATAAATCATTCATCTTCATTAAAAAAAAATAATCATTATTTTATAAAAATATCACAAATATTCTTAATATTCAATATATAACACATAAGTGGCAATCTAAAATGCACAACTAGACAAAAACATGTTTATTTTCATCTAATTTGATAAATTTTTATGTGATTCTACCATATAATTTTTATTGTCTATTTTTATTTAAAAATTCGTAAAATTATTAATTGATAATACTTTTTTTAACTATAACACTTTTCTCATTTATATAATTTATAAATACCTTGTCTTAATTTTTTTATATTAATATCTCTTCATTACATTTTTTAATATAATTTTAGTTATATCAAGAATATTTTTTTAATCTTAAATATATTCACACATTCTCATAAATTATGTTATAATAAGAATATTGCGATGACAGCTTTAGATTTTTGACAACTGGAGTGTAAAATCACTCCTTTTTCTTTTTTACTAATTATGATAAATATTCAGTTAATATTAATATACTATTATATAAAGTAAATATAAAAAATAAACTTTGTTATATGTACATTTTGCATTAATGCAAAAATGAATTTCATATATATTTCTCACAATAGGAGTGCTATAGCACTCTTTTTTGTTTTTATAATTATGGGAAACATTCAGATACCCTGTAATAAATCTTCATTTTTCAATCCTATATAAGAATCAATTATTAGATAAATACTATCTTTTTTATCTTAATATTATCCAAATCAACATAGAATAAATCCAATATATCTTTTTAACATAAAAAATTTTTTCTTTAATATCATTTATCAAAATAGTAAGTATTCGCCTAAAAAGACTCTAATCAATTTTAATATCCTAAATTATTTTACAAAAGCAAATTAAGTTGCTTTAAATTAATTTGCTTTAAGAATAACTTAATTAAATATGTAACACTGTACTAACATATAAAGAATAGTAATTCTATATTACTAATAGATTGTTGACAAACTAAAAAATAAAATATACAATAACATTATAAATTAAATTAACACTGTTAAGTTAAAGAGGTGATTATATGGGTATCAAAGAAAGACGTAAAAATGAAAAAATAGAAATGAAGAAAAAAATTATGGATGCTGCCATTGAAATTATCAACCAGGATGGATATGAAAATTTATCAATTAGAAAGATTGCTACAAAAATAGAATATTCTCCAACCACTATTTATCTTTATTACAAAGATAAGGCACACATTATTAGTGATATGGCTAATGAACTTTATAATAAAATAGAAAATAATTCTATTGCTGTTATGGATAAGTACTCATCATTTTCAGTAGATAAACAAATCAGAGAAATTATGCTTACTTTTATCAAAATTCTTTCTAGCAATCCAGAAATGACAAAAGCCATAATGTATAGTGCAATGAATGTTATATTTGCATCTCAAAGTACTGCTAGTACCCCTACTAATAATGGTATAGAGGTGTTTGATGAACTTATTGCTACTGGAATTAAGCAAAAAATATTTAAACCAAATATAGATAATGCTTCTTGGATGCTTATAAGTGCATTATTAGGCTTTGTTTTATGTGCTGTTGAAAATCAATTGTATTCTTTACATAACTTCCCACAATTTATAGACAATTTCGTGGATATTTTACTTGGAGGAATTTACAATGAGCATTCACAACAAAAATCTTAATAAGAAAAATAAATTTTTAAGAATTCTAAAAGTATTAACAGTTTTATTTTTTATATTTATATGTATTATTATTGTAGCTGTAGTTAATTTGAAACCAGAAAAATTAGTAGTACAAAATATAAATCCTACTAAAATAAAAAATGGTACTTATCTTGGAAGTGCTGATAATGGTTTAGTAAAAGCTACTGTATCTGTCGAAGTTAACAATGGAGTAATAAAAGATATTGATATATTGAAACATGACACTCTTTTAGGCAAGCCAGCTGAAAAGATTGTAAATAATATTATTAAGCAACAGTCTTTAGAAGTAGATGCTATAACTTCTGCAACTTACAGCAGTGATACTATACGAAAAGCTGTAGAAAATGCTTTACAAAAAGGAGAGTAAAATATGAATACTATTATTATATATTCAAGTAAATATGGTTGTACCGCAGACTGTGCAAATATATTAAAAAGTAGACTATCAAATAATGTTACTATTGTTGATATTAAAGATAAAAACAGTAAAATTGAATTATTAAAATTTGATACCATTATTATTGGAAGTTCAATATATGTGGGTTCAGTTTCAAAAGAAATTCGTACATTCTGTAATGATAATATAGAGTTGTTAAACCAAAAGAAAGTTGGAATCTTTCTTTGTTGCGCATTCTCTGAGCAAACGGATAAATATCTATCAAGCAATTTCCCATCATCATTATTAAAGAGTGCAAAATCAATAAGTGTATTTGGTGGTGAAGCTAGATTAGAGAAAATGAAATTTTTTGACAAATTGATTATGAAATCAGTTACAAAAAATGATTACAATAGTTTGAAAATATCACAGGATAATATAGATAATTTTTTAAGAAATTTTAATGACTAAAATAAGCTATACTCTTCGTTGATAAATTCATCTACCCCTGCTTTGTTTCAAAGAGTTCAAAAGTCATAGAACGTTTTGCCATATATTTTTGTACATTTGGTTACATAACTTTCCCTTATATAGCTTTTGATATAAAATATAATAAAGTACATAATATGTTTTCACATTTAAACTTGAACATTATAAAATAAAAACTATTATATTTACTACATTGGAGATGATATTTATGGGAAAAGTTAAAATCAGATTGGCAAAGGAAACAGATGCTGAAGAAATATTAGCAATATATACACCATATATCACTAATACAGCAATTACTTTTGAATACGATGTACCAAATATTAGTGATTTTAAAAATAGAATAAAAACAATTTGTTCAAAATATCCATATCTAGTATGTTTAATTGACGAAAAAATTGTTGGATATGCTTATGCTCATGAACATAATGAAAGAACTGCTTATCAATGGAATGCTGGATTATCAATTTATGTTGACGAAAAGTTTGTCAGTTGTAAAATAGGCATAGCTCTTTATAATTCAATAATAGATATATTAAAATTACAAAATATTCAAAACTTATATGTTAGCATTACATCACCTAATATTAAAAGCGAAAGACTTCATCAACACTTTGGTTTCAAACTATGTGGTATTTATCATAATACAGGATACAAGTTTGGTAGTTGGCATGATGTTATGTTATTTGAAAAATACATAGGTACTCATCCTATAAAACCAAACTACATAAAAACAATTAAACAAATTGATACAAAAGAAATCGCTACTATTTTAGAAAAAAGCAGTCTTCTTGTTAAATTACTTTAAAACACAAACTTTAAATAAACTAAAATAAAAATAAGAAAGTAACTTTAAAATAAGTATTTTAAAGTTACTTTCTTATTTTTTATTAAATTTTATAATAATAGTCATATTAACG
>NZ_JAGWCT010000112.1:0-12906 GCF_020657815.1 Clostridioides sp. ZZV15-6597
ACTTGACATAGTATACATATATTTATATAATGTATATATACTATATATACAATTTAAGGAGGTGTCTAATTGAATATAGTTATTAGTAATTCAAGTGGCAAGCCAATATACGAACAAATTACTACACAAATTAAAAGTATGATTATAAGTGGAGAGTTGCCAGAAGGTACTGCTCTTCCAAGTATGAGATTATTAGCAAAAGAACTTAGAATAAGTGTAATTACTACAAAGCGAGCATATAGCGATTTAGAACATGATGGATTTATTGAAACAGTTACTGGTAAAGGTAGTTTCGTATCTGGCAAAAATATGGATTTTGTTAAAGAAGAACAACTTCGTTTAATTGAAGAATACCTACAAAAAGCAGTTGATACAGCTCAAAGTAGTGGTATTACATATGATGAGTTAAAAGATATTTTACTTTTATTATATAAGGGAGAATGATAATTATGGACGCAATAACTATAAAAAACCTAAACAAAGCTTACAAAAATTTTGCATTACAAGATGTATCTTTTTCAGTACCAAAAGGCTCTATAATGGGATTTGTAGGTGAAAATGGTGCAGGAAAAACTACTACATTAAAATCAATTTTAAATTTAATATCTTATGATAGTGGAAATATCGAAATTTTTGGTCTTGATAACATAAAAAATGAAAAAGAAATCAAAGAACAAATTGGTGTGGTATTTGAAGGAAGCAACTTTCATGAGAATTTAAATACAAATAATATCTCAAAAATTATGAGCCATATCTATAAAAACTGGGATGATACACTATTTAAAGAATATTTAAAAAAATTAAGAGTTCCAAATAATAAACTAATTAAAGAATTTTCAAAAGGTAATAAAATGAAACTTAGTATTGCTGTAGCTTTATCTCATAAACCAAAGTTATTAATATTAGATGAAGCAACTAGTTCACTTGACCCTATTGTAAGAGAAGAAATATTGGATATATTCTTAGATTTTATACAGGATGAAGAACATTCTATTATTTTATCTTCACATATTACAAGTGATTTGGATAAAATAGCAGATTATATTACATTTATACATAAGGGAAAAATTATATTTAGCGAAAGCAAAGATGAATTAATCGATACTATGGGTATCTTAAAATGTAGTTCTAATGATTTTGCTAAACTTACAAATGAAGATTATTCATATTATCGTAAAAGCCAGTTTGGATATGAAGTACTACTTAAAGACAAGTACAAATTTATTACAAAACATCCAAATCTTATAGTTGACAATACAACAATTGAAGAAATTATGTTATTTTATGTGAGAGGTGATAAATAGTGAAGGGACTAATTTTAAAAGATTTACTTAATTTAAAAGGCAATATAAAAATTATGATTTTATTTATGATTGTATTTGGATATATATCTTCTGTGGGAGATGGAAATAACAATAGTTTTATGGGTGTTATTATAGTTTTATGTACAACAATGATTGTCTCAACATTTTCATATGATGATTTAAATAAATGGGATAGCTATGTACTTACAATGCCTATCAAACGTAATGCTATTGTATTAAGTAAATATTTAACTATGTTAATATTTAGCTTTATAGGTGTATTTTTCTCACTTATTATTAGCATCGTTATTGGATATTTTAAAAATACACTTGTTTTAGATGAGACTTTAGTTATTACAGGATTAATTTTATCAATTTCAATATGTTTTGCCAGCCTTATTTTACCACTTATTTATAAATTTGGTACAGAAAAAGCTCGTTTATTAATGATTGCATGCTTTTTACTTCCTACTGCTGTATTATTAGGATTTAAAAGCCTTTTGGAAAGATTTAATTCAAGTATCTCTATTGAGATTATACTTAATACTTTAGTTTATTCTCTTCCATTTATTGCTATTTTTTTGTTTGTAATTTCATATTTTATTTCTACAAAAATTTATTGTAAAAAAGAAGTATAAAATATATTAACACCAGTTTTTATGTTTAAATAATTTTATAAAAATACTATCGAGGTAAAAGTTGATGGTATTTTTATTTTTTATTTCTACTAGGATTTTTATTTTTTTATTATTTATTTGTTTAATAACATCCTATTATTTTCCAAATATACTGATATAATATAATTATCTGATAAATTTAGTTGACAATTATATTTTTAGGAGGGTACATATGTTAGGACAAAGATGTATGGATTATTTACAAACATTAGGAAAAATAAGTTCAACAACAACAGGTCTTACAAGACTTATATTAACTGATGAGCATAAAAAATCGATTGAATTAATAAGTTCTTGGATGAAAGGTTTGAATCTTGATGTTGAAATTGATGATATTGGAAATGTTATAGGTACATATAAATCTACTTTCTTAAACGCACCTACATTAGTAGTTGCATCTCATCAAGATAGTGTAAAATGCGGAGGTATATTTGATGGAATGCTAGGAATAATTGTTCCTCTAATTGGACTTGAGGAAGCTATAAATAATAATAAATCTTACCCATTTAATGTTAAAGTAGTTGCATTTGCTGAGGAAGAAGGTACAAGATTTGAAACATCTCTAATGGGAAGTAAAGTTTTTGCTGGTACTTTTAAAAAGGAGCTACTCAAATCTGTTGATGAAAATGGAATTACACTTGAAGAAGCTGTGACAAAATTTGGATTTGATACTAAAAATTTAATAAATTTACACCCTAGAAAAGATATTGATGCTTATTTAGAATTCCATATCGAACAAGGGCCTGTCTTAGAAAACAACTCTCTTCCTGCTGGGATTGTTTCAAGTATTACAGGATTTAAGAGTTTTAAAATATCAGTAAATGGCAAATCTGGTCATGCTGGAACATTACCAATGGATATGCGATTTGATGCTGGATGTTGTGCTTGTGAATGTGTATTAGCAATTGAAAATATAGCTAAGATAACTCCTGATTTAGTTGCTACAATTGGAAAGATGAATTTTTATCCATCATCATCAAATGTAGTTCCTGAAAGAGTTGATTTTACTCTTGACGTACGCTCATGTTCACAAGAAATTCTTGATATTTCAGTAATAAAAATATTTGATGAAATAACTCGTATATGTCAAAATAGAAAACTTAACTATACAAGTGAACTCTCTTTTGAAAATGTTCCTGTACCATGTTCTGATAAAATAACAAAAGTTATAGAAAAAAGTTTTGTAGATTTAAATCTCAACCCATTTTATATTTATAGTGGCGCTGGTCATGATGCTCAAGAAATGGATAATATAACTGATATAGGTATGGTATTTATAAGATGTACTGAAGGTATAAGTCATAATCCTAATGAAAATGTTACTGTGAATGATTTAGATATTGCGGTAAAAATATTTTTAAAAATACTAGATAATCTTAATCTAAGATAATTTTATGATAATACTCTCTATTCTGATGTATTAAAAAAAATGAAAATAAACATGAAGAAGGTAGCAACTAACCATAATTGCTACCTTCTAATTCTATTTATATATAAAAGTTGGTATCCCATCAAGAGTATCAAATCTATCATTTCCATTAGCTATATACCTTACTTATAATTATACATTCTATTCATAATTAGCTCATTTTAAATCATATATATTATACAATAGATATCTTTCTAATAGTGGAAATAAACATTCAAATTATTTTTAATATTTCTATTGATTTTTATTTATTTACCTTAAAAAACATAAAGGATACCAAAACTGATATCCCTTATAAATATTATATATTCATTTTTTATTATATTTCTAATTTAATATTCAACTTAACTCATAGAGTTAGAAAATTCTTCTCCTGCTGTAACAAGATTAGATAATAATACATCAGCCAGAGCATCATTAGCTGAACTTATTATCCACTTATTATCTTTCTTAGTACATTCAAACTCTACAGTTTTTGTTACAAAAGTTTCTTCAACACTTTTTTGCTTTTCTTTCATGATTGACACTAACATTTCAGTTGTTTTCTCATCTGTTAAATCTTGACCTGAAAAACTCATGCCAAGCATCTTTGTAAATGCTTCAGCTATTATTTCTTTAAGTAATGGTGTTGAATCTACAAACTTACACTCTACTTGAATTTTTGCATTATTATTTTTAATCTCACTGTCTTTTATTGTGTATGTTATTTTAGATGCATTATTTTTTAGATAATCTAAAACATACTGTGCACTTGGGTCTTCTGTTTCTAATTCTTTTAGTATATCCTTATATTTTTCATCATTATTTTCCATAACTTTGTTCATACCTTCAAAGTCAAATTTCTTTGCACTACTAAAAAAATTATTGATTGTATCTTCTGATTTTGCACTTGAACATGCTGTCAAAGATATTGCTAATAAAAAAGTTGTTAAAAGTAATATGATTTTTTTCATATCTCAAATCCTCCCTCTTAATTTGTTGATACATAAGTTATTTTAACATATAATGAGGATTTTTAATAATATATTTAGAATATTTATCACTTTTATCAAAACATAAACCTAGATTAAAAAATATTTATATTAAATTATTATTCATATTTACATCAGTCATAGTAGAAACCATAATAGCCTTTATAGTATGCATTCTATTTTCTGCCTCTTCAAATACTTTTGAATACTTGGAATTAAATACCTCGTCAGTAACTTCTAATTCTGATAATCCAAACTTTTCATAAATTTCTTGACCAACTTTAGTTTCTAAATCATGAAAAGCTGGAAGACAATGTAAAAATATAACATTTTCATTTTCAGTTTTCTTTATCATATCCATATTCACTTGATAATCTTTAAGTTGATTTATTCTCGCTTCATATTGTTCTTCTTCTCCCATAGAAACCCATACATCTGTATATATAACATCAGCACCTTTTACATCATCAATATTTTCAGTTAACAATATATCTCCTTTAGACTTTTTAGATATCTCTCTCATATCTTCAACTAACTTTTCATTTGGCCAAAGCTCTTTAGGAGCAAGTGCTACAAAATGAATTCCCAATTTAGCACATCCTATCATCAACGAGTTACCCATATTATTTCTAGCATCCCCAACATACACAAATTTAACTTTATTTAAATCTTTATCTACATTTTCAGTTACTGTTAGAAAATCTGCAAGTATTTGAGTTGGATGATATTCATCTGTAAGGCCATTCCAAACAGGTACTCCAGAGTATTTTGCTAAACTTTCAACAGTTTCCTGTTTAAATCCTCTAAATTCTATACCATCATAAAATCTTCCTAAAACTTTTGCTGTATCAGATACAGATTCTTTTTTACCCATATGACAGTCATTGGGACCTAGGTAAGTTACATGAGCACCTTCATCATGAGCAGCTACCTCAAACGAACATCTAGTTCTTGTTGATGTCTTCTCAAACAATAATGCTATGTTTTTGCCTTGCAATAAATCTCCTTTTATACCAACCTTCTTCTTAGTTTTTAAATAACTAGATAGAGTTAATAAATATCTAATTTCCTCTTTAGTGAAATCCTTTAATGTTAAAAAACTCTTTCCTTTTAAACTTATATTATTCATATTGATTTTCCCCTTTTTGTAAATTTATTTAAATGCTACTCAATCTTTAGTTTCATATATTTTTATATGCCTTCATTCTTATTCTAATAATATATCTTCTAAAAGCTTAATTAACTTCTAGTAGTATATCTTTTAAAATTTCAAGAGCTTCATTTATCTCCTTATAGCTAATTGTTAAAGGCGGTAAAAATCTAAGTACATTCTTTCCAGCAGTCAAAACAAGTAATCCTTTTTTTCTAGCTTTTTCTTCTATAATGTTAGATTCAATAGTAGTTTCTACTCCTATCATCAAGCCCATACCTTTTGTTTTTACTACGATTGTACTATTAAAATTTTCAATAGATTTTCTTATATAATCCCCTTTTTCTAATACATCTTCATAAAATCCTTCTTTAGATATTTCATCTAACACAACAGAAGCTGCCACCATAGCTAATAAATTACCTCCAAATGTTGTACCTTGATCTCCTTTACCTAAAACTTTTGAAAATTTTTCATTTACTAATACTCCTCCTATTGGTATTCCTGCTCCTAAACCTTTTGCAATTGTAACAATATCTGGTTTTACATCAAAATATTCATATCCAAACAGTTTACCTGTTCTTGCTATACCACATTGAACTTCATCAAAAATTACTGCTATGTCTTTTTCTTTACATATTTTTACAAGTTCTAAAATATAATCTTTTTCAAGAACATTAACTCCACCTTCGCCTTGAACTGCTTCAAGAATTACTGCACAAACAGTTGAATCAATATTATTTTTAAAATCTTCAATATCGTTTTTTTCTACATATTTAAAGCCTTTGGGAAGTGGATAAAAATATTTATGATACTTATCCATGCCAGTTGCCATCAAAGACATCATTGTTCTACCATGAAAAGAATCCTTTAAACTTATAATTGTCCCTCTTCCCTTACCATATTTATCACTACTATACTTTCTTGCTATTTTAAAAGCAGTTTCATTTGCTTCTGTTCCAGAGTTGCAAAAATATACTTTATCCAATCCACTTGTATTAATTATTTTTTCTCCTACAGACAATACTGGACCATTGAAATATAAGTTTGATGTATGTAATAATTTGTCCACTTGGTTCTTTAAGGCAGTTTTTAGATTATTATTACTATATCCAAGAGAGGATACTCCATATCCGCTTGTAAAATCTATATATTTATTGCCTTTAGTATCAAAAAAGCAACTACCTTCGCCATAGTCTATAATAAAATCAGGTTGGCTATATGTATTTATGAAATATTCCTCCCATTTTGAAACTATACTATTGTTATTTATATTCATTTTTATCATCCTCACTTAAGTTTATAATCTTCTTTATATTTAACGTATCTTCTTATTCATTTTCTTTTCTTATTAATGTACCTATCCCACTATCAGTAAATAACTCTGTTATTATAGAATGGGGAACTCTTCCATCTAAAATATGAACTCTATTTACCCCATTATTCAAAGCGTCTACACATCCATGTATTTTAGGTATCATGCCACCAGTAATTATACCTTCATCAAATAGCTTATCAACATCCTCTAGTATAACTTCTGTTATCAATGACTTTTCTTCATCTGGATCTCTTAAAAGACCTGGCACATCAGTAAGAAGTATCAACTTATCTGCATTTAATTCTTTAGCTATAGCTGATGCTGCTGTATCTCCATTTATATTATAAGTCTCTCCATCATCTCCAACTCCAATAGTTGCAATTACTGAAATATATCCTGATTTTAAACAAGATTCTATAAGTTCAACATTTACTTTCTTTATTTCTCCAACAAATCCTAGTTCATAATTTTTATATGGGTCACATAAAATCATATTATTGTCTATCCCACAAAGCCCTACTGCTCTTCCACCTTTTATATGTATCTTATTTACCAAATCTTTATTTACCTTTCCAGCTAAAACCATTTTTACAATTTCCATGGTTTCTTCATCTGTATATCTAAGCCCGTTTACAAATTTACTTTCTATATCTACTTTAGCGAGCATTTTATTGATTTCTGCTCCTCCACCATGTACTAAAACTATATTGATTCCAACATAACTCATAAGTACAAGGTCTTCCATAACAGACTCTTTTAAACCATCTTTTTTCATTGCACTTCCACCATACTTAACTACAATAGTCTTTCCTTGATGCTTTTCTATATATGGTAAAGCTTCTATCAGCGTATTTGCTTTTTCTATATCAATCATTAAGCATTTCCTCCTAATTTCTATAACTTCCATTTATTCTTACATAATCATAACTTAAATCACATCCCCATGCATTTCCCCTAGCATTTCCCATGTTCAAATCTACTAATATACTTATTTCATCATCTTCAAGAATTTTTTTCGCTTTTTCTTCGTTAAAATCTAACCCATTTCCCTGTTTACATACTTCTATATATCCTTTCATGCTTTCAAAAATAATATCTACTTTTTCCATATCTATTTCTTCACCCGCATAACCTAAAGCACACAATATTCTTCCCCAATTTGCATCAGCTCCAAATACAGCTGTCTTTACCAAGGAAGAAGATATAACTGTTTTTGCTAACTTTACTGCATGTTCTTCGCTTAGTGCTCCATTTATATAGCATTCAATTAATTTTGTGCATCCTTCTCCATCTTTAGCAACAAGTTTAGCAAGTTCTATACAAACATATGTAAGTGCACTTAAAAAGACTTGATAATGTTCATCTTTTTCATCCATTCTCTCATTTTTCGCTTTTCCATTTGCCAAAATCATTACCATATCATTAGTACTTGTATCTCCATCTACACTAACTCTATTGAAGCTTTTATCAACTGCACTCTTTAGAGCTTCTTTTAAGAGAGCACTATCGATATTTGCATCCGTAGTTATAAATCCCAATGTTGTTGCCATATTAGGATGTATCATTCCTGAGCCTTTTGCCATACCTCCAATAGTTATTTTTTTATCTCCATACATTATTACTACTGCTATTTCTTTCTTTATAATGTCAGTTGTCATAATCGCTTCTCTTGCTCCAATATGACCTTGTTTACTGAGATTACTCACTAATTCATCCATATTTTTTTCTATTAAATCTATATTTAATGGTTTTCCTATAACACCAGTAGATGCAACCAAAACATCCTCTTCTTTAACATTTAATTTTTCACTAGTAAATTTAGCCATTTTATATGCATTTATAAGACCTTCTTTTCCATTAAATGTGTTAGCATTAGCACTATTCACTATAATCGCTTGTGCTTTTCCATTTTTAATATGCTCCTGTGTTACATAAACTGGATTTCCTTTAACTTTATTTTGAGTAACTACTGCTGCTGCATCACATAAAATATCTGAATAAACTAAAGCTAAGTCCCTCTTTTCTTTATTTTTTCTCAAGCCACAGTGAATTCCTGAAGCAACAAACCCTTCTGGAACTGTAACTCCACCCTTTATAATCTCCATTTTTATCCTCCTACTTATATGAGTTTAGTATTTTTCTATTCCTAAAATGATGGTGCAATATGCTTTAATCCTGTAGTCTCCTCAATTCCAAACATTATATTCATATTTTGTATGGCTTGCCCTGCTGCTCCTTTAATCATATTGTCTATAGTTGAACAGATTATTAATGTATCTTTATTTTCATGTACTGATATTACACATTTATTTGAATATATAACATTTTTTAAAGAGGTTATCTTATCTAATGGGAGTATTTCTACAAAATCTTTATATTCATAATAATCAGTCAATTTTTTATGTATATCACCTATAGATACATTATCTTCTTTTATGCAGTATATAGTTGATAGTATCCCTCTATTTACTGGAATTAGATTTGGTGTAAAAACTACATCTACATTTTCTTTATACGCTTCACTTAGATTTTGTTCTATTTCTGGAGTATGTCTATGTTTTCCTATTTTATATGCAGTTATATTCTCATTAACTTCTGTAAAATGACTACTTGTTGATAACTCTCTACCAGCTCCTGTGAGACCTGATTTAGAGTCAATTATTATATTATTATTTTTTATTAACTTAGAGCTTAATAATGGCATCAGTGGTAAAGAAATACTAGTAGGATAACATCCTGGATTTGCAACTATATCAGCATTTTTTATATCTTCTTTATATATCTCACTTAATCCATATACAGCTTTTTTGTGTAAAATTTTATCTATAAAAGATACCCCATACCATTCACTATATATTTCTTCATCTTTTATTCTGAAATCAGCACCTAAATCTATGACTTTCTTTTTAGATTCGATTGCTTTTATTGCAAATTTTTCACTTACCCCATGTGGAAGAGCAGTAAATACAACATCACACATATCAATGACTTTTTCGTTTTCTATACATACCATACTGTTTTCATAACCTATACTTAGGTATACATCAACTATATTTTTGCCAATGTATGAATTTGAACCTATAGCTGTAACTTCTACTTCTTCATGATTTATTAATAATCTTAGTACTTCTACACCAACATATCCAGTTGCTCCAATAATCCCAGCTTTTATTTTACTCATTTTATTCCCTCCGTTTTACAATTATTTTAAGAATATTTTGAATTATTTTTTTAGATTGATATTATTATTTGATAATCATTTGATAATTTATAAATTTAAAACTATCTAACTCACAATAAAAAGCCCCTTAGCATTGATAATGCTAAGAGGCGAATTTCCGCGGTACCACTCTTATTGGTAAAATTATAATTATAATAAATATTCTTATAAATTAAAAAGTATTTGCAAATGTATATTTAAAATTAAAAAAGCCTCTTGGTCAAAGACCAAGAGACGAATATACACCCGCGTTACCACTCTAATTGATAAGATAATCTTACCCACTCTAATCTCTTAAGGCGAGACTCACCAATTACCATACTCCTAGTTCTGGTAACTTCCTCCAAAGCTCTATTCACAATAAAATTCATTACTAGGCTTCCACCATCCCTAGCTCTCTATCAAATCCTTTTATGCTACTTTCTTTTTCATAGGATTTCAATTTCTTTTCTTGTTGTTTTATATAATAATTTATTTTTAGTAGTTTGTCAATATTATTTATAAACTTTTGGAAATTTTTTCTAGATTGTTAATTTCCACCATTTTGTATCTGAGTTACGATATAACTTAAAACCACATCTTAATAAAACATTTTGTGAATCTGTATTGTCTGCATCAGTTTCAGCTATCACAGAAGAAACATTTTGTTGACTTAATCCCCAACTACATATCTTTTTAACAGCTTCTGTCATATATCCTTGTTTTTTATAATCTTCACCTAGGCCATAACCAATCTCAATTTCACCATAAGAATTTGGTACATCTTTAAAATCAGCTAATCCTATAATTGTACGGTTTTCATTTAGCATAATAAACCAAAATGTATAAAACAATATATTTTTTTCATCTTTTTTAGCAATATCTAATTGTCTTTTTACAATATCATAAAAAAACCCAATCATTGGTTCTGCACAATAAATGCAATCCAATTCCTTTTCTAATTCTGCATTATTGGAAGTCCAAAGTTCAAGTTGACGAAGTGATAGTGGAATTAAAGTTAATCTTTTTGTTTTTAATATCATTTTTTCTCCTTTTTAAGAGAAGGACTAAAATTGTTATCAAAGAACTCTTAATCAGACACAACAATAGTCTTTCTATTGATTTTCTTTTTAATATGATAAAACCTCGTCTATTACATGAATTTTCATTTATTAGTTCTATATTTTCTAGCAGGCTATAAATTTTACTACTCAATATCTTTTTTGCGAGTCTTAATTATCATATCATGACTATACTTAGTAGTTTTAAATGTATCGGCAAATGACATTATAATGACACTATTTATAAGTATTAACTCATCATAATGTAGAGTTACTTTTCCACTATAAAAGTCATTCAACTTCTTTATGTCTATATTGGTTAAAATAGATACTATATCCATTGAGAATTCCCTACTATAATTTATTATATTTTTATTCATTAATTTTATTAATACTTTTTATTATTGCTTTATTATTTTTTTCAAAAGGAAGAGGTTTAAAAATATTAACCTCTGCTAAATACTTTTTAGGTGTACTTGAAACTGTCTCAGCCTTACAAATAAATTTATAATTTGTTCCAGCTACAATTTGAGTAGAAACAATAAGTGGCTCATATTCAACACCTAGCAATGTTCCTTTGGTTTCATTAAACACTTTCAAGTCATCTTCGTTTGGCAACCTAAGATTTGCCCATCCGCCACACAAATTATGTATATCTATTGGATTTTCAACTCTTATATTACTTTTATCAATACTGTAATTATCTTTACTAGTTTCTGAGTTTTCTTGCGCATATGTAGTTCCTGTAATTAACATAGATATAATCATTCCAGCAGATATAATTTTTGTGTTAATACTTTTATTCATAATAATTACCCTCTCTTAATATATTTTATTTACATTCCAATATTTAACAAAATTTCATCTACTCAACATTATACCACAATAATCATAATAAATAGTAAGTTCATGGGATACCTTAAGTATATAGATTAGAATTTAATAGACATCTAAAATACATTAAATTATAAAATATCACAATTTAAAATTACAATATTTATATCTTATTTTAATTGAGTTTTAAAAACCTTTACTATCTAAAAATTTTTCGATTTTTTTCTCAGAAAGTATCTCATTAGTTATAAATTTCCCATTGAAAAAAAGACTATATGTAGTAAATGGTGCAGGAGCATTTTGTGCTTCTTTTGCTGTTTCAAATTTTATAAGATTTACTTCAATACCTCTAGCGTTCGCAATTTTTTTCAAAATAGGAGCATATTTTGCAGTATGTGGACACTGATTACTATAATATAAAACTATCCCATTCTCCTTTGGTTTGCTTTGTTTTACACAATCTTTAAAGCATGGAATAGGTACATTATTAGTAAATGGAAAATACAATAGTTCATAACTAGGTTCTGATGTATCTGCCAGATAAAATCCTTTATATTTTAGATACTTAGAATCAGATAAAAAAGGTAGTTTTTTTTCAGATGAAAGTACAACTATACCATATTTTCCTTTTGACTTTGCATCATCAATACATTTTTGTAATAATAAATTAGAATATCCTTGTCCTTTAAATTTTCCAGATACCCAGAAACAATTAATATACATATAATTATTTGCAGTAATAGGACACCATGCATTTTCTGCTGGAATATATTCTATAAAAACTTTACCTCTTTCATCTAACCTTTTAAATACAAGGCCTTTATCAAAATTGCTTTTCATCCAAAATTTTTTAGAAGAAACACAGTTTTCTCCCTTTTTTTCAGTAATTGCACAACATATATGTTCATTGTCAATATTGTTTAAATTTATATCTATAATCTGCATATTGTCTCTCCTTTTCTC
>NZ_JAGWCT010000113.1:0-12901 GCF_020657815.1 Clostridioides sp. ZZV15-6597
AGTTAATATATGTGTATTAGTTGACTTTTACAAAAATATTATATAAATAAAATTGTGACAATAATAAAATAATAAAATGAAATTTAAGGCATTTGAACGTATAAATAACTTATGTAAATTACTAAATTGTTTTCTAATTAGTTCATATTAAGATTATTCATTAAATTCTAAAAAATAAGTAGAATAACTTGAATACTAGCAACTGCAAAGTTTTAGTAAGTTGGAACTTATAATATAGTTTTTATGAAGAAAAATAAATCAATAAATCATAATAAAAAATTTTCAGAAAAAATGACTTGAAGGTACTCTAGTAAGTAAAAAGTTTATAAGTGTAGAATTGAAATTCAGTAAAATTAATAGTGAGTTTAGCAAAATAAATACAAAATACTACAAGAATTAACGTAAATAGAAGTTATGACAAAAGGAAAACGATTTTCTAGGTATCATAATTTTGAAAATTAAAAAAATTAAAAATCATATTGACTGCTTTTTTTTCAGATTATATAATAAACACAAAATATTTAAATATTTAAAATTTAAATTGAACTTAAAAGATTATACACAAATAAAAAGGAGAGTGATGCATACATTAATATTGTCTATAAAGCAATATAAATTGGAACAATGCAAATAATTCGAAAAGTCATACAATTAAGATGATTTAAAAGTTTTAATTTTGTCAAGAAAAATTAAATAAAAATAAAAAAAACATCTATGTTTAAAGTATACATGTTAATTTTATTTAATTAAGAAAGTTGTACTAAATATTGCGAAGATTTTATAAATTATGAAACATAATTGACAAGTTTAAGTCAAAAATGTATAATTAAATAAAATCTCGTCAAAAGGTTTTCATTTAAGAAGAGATTGGACTTATTTTTTGGTAAAATGTAATAAAAAGTAGTAAAATTCAAATGGGGGTGCTTTAAATGGGTGAGAAACAAATCAAGTTTAAAGATGTAATTGTAATTGGATTTGCACTATTTGCAATGTTTTTTGGTGCTGGGAACTTAATATTCCCTCCATATCTAGGAGTTTTATCCGGAAGTAGCTGGCTAGTAGCTTTCATAGGATTCCTTTTCGCAGATGGTGGTTTGGCATTATTAGCAGTTATAGCAGCAACTAAGTTCAATGGAGACACATCAAAAATGTTTTCAAGAGCTGGTAAAGGATTAAGTATTGTACTAGGATGTGCAATGGTAATCTGTATAGGGCCACTTTTGGCAATACCTAGAACAGCAGCAACAACTTATGAAATGGGTATACTACCTACAATAGGTTCAGGAATAAGCCCAGTAATATTCTCTATAGTATTCTTTGCTATAGTATTGATTTTAACAATAAGACCATCAAAAGTTGTAGATATAGTTGGATCAATTTTAACTCCAGCTTTACTTATAGCTTTAGCAGTATTGATAGTTAAAGGTATTGTATCTCCATTAGGAGACATAAGAGATGCTTCTTTAATACAAAATGTGTTTTCAGAAGGTATAACTCAAGGATATCAAACAATGGATGCATTGGCAGCTAGTGTATTTGCATCAATTATAATCATGTCAGTAATATCTAAAGGATATACAGGTGAAAAAGAAAAGATGAAAGCTACAGTAAGTGCAGGTGTTATAGCGGTAATAGGTATGGCACTAGTTTATGGTGGATTATGTTACCTTGGAGCAACTGTATCTGAAATATATGGACAAGATGTTCAACAAACAGCTTTAATAGTTTCAATAACAGCAGCATTACTTGGAAATACAGGTAAGATTCTATTGGCTATTATAGTTGCATTAGCATGTTTAACAACAGCTATAGGTCTTTCTTCAGCAGCAGGTCAGTATTTCTCAACACTTACAAATGGAAAATTAAAATATGAGCATATAGTTATAGCAGTTTGTGTATTTAGTGCAATCATATCAAACTTTGGAGTAAGTACAATAATAAAATTCTCTTCTCCTATATTAAGTATGGTATATCCAGCAACTATAACTCTAGTTATACTAGCATTATTTAGTAATCAAATTAAAAATGACAACGTATTCAAATGCGCTGCATATATGGCATTGTTAGTAAGTGTATTAACAGTTGCAACAAGCTTTGGTGTAAATATTCCTCTAGTTAATAGCTTACCATTAGCTTCATTAGGATTTAACTGGGTAGTTCCAGTTTTAATAGCAGGAATAATAGGAAACTTTATTCCATCTCAAAGTAGTAAAGCTGTACAATAATAAAGAATAATTAATACATATAGGAATTGCCTTAAAGTGATTAAAATCATTTAGGAGGCAATTCCTTTTTGATATGTAAAACTTTATATGTAAATGAATATAAAATACAGTAGATTAAAGATAGATTATTGTTAGGTTGAACTTTGTTATATATATTTACAAATAATATTTATGATATGTAAAATATAAAGAATTTATTATTAATTTTAATGGTAAATAATGGAGTAAAAAATGATAAAATTTATAAAAAAATAAAGTATATAAGAGTATAATTACACTTTTATATACTTTTTTATATTATTTTTAAGTTTTTAATAGAAGATATTTAGAATATAGAAAGTTCATTTACTTAACTGAGAAAACTATAAAGCGTGTTATATTGAATATAAAATAGTATAATATATATTGTGTAAGATAATTAATATGAAAACATACAAATATAGAAAAAAGTTTGTTTAGAATTACAACTAATAGGTGTATTAATGTAATACTAATTTATTGGAGGTCTAAAAATGAAGTACATAGTAAAGAGAGATGGGACAAAAGAACTTTTTAGTAAAAGTAAGATTGAAGATGCTGTCTATAAGGCTAGTATAAATAGTGAAGGTGGAGTAGACAGAGATTTAGCATATGATATATCTAGAAAAATCGCTAATGATTATAATTCTATGGAGAAATGCTTATCTGTAGAAGAAATCCAAGATATAGTTGAAGTATTACTTATGGAATCAAATAGAAAAGATATAGCAAAACACTACATATTATATAGAGAAAGGCGTTCAGAAATAAGACATAAGGCTTGGGAGTTTGATGAATTACAAAAATCAATATGGAAAAATAAGTATAGGCATAATGGAGAAAGTTTTGATGAATGGATAAAGAGAATTTCAAATAACAGTCCAAGGATATCAAAGTTAATAAGACAAAAGAGATTTTTATTTGCAGGTAGAATTTTAGCAAATAGAGGTTTACATAAAGAAGGTAAAAAAGTAACTTATTCTAATTGTTATGTGATAGAGCCACCAAAAGATAGTATAGAAGATATTTTTGACACTGCAAAAAAACTTGCTAGAACTTTTAGTTATGGTGGAGGGGTTGGAATTGATATTTCAAAATTAAGACCCAAAGGTGCAAAAGTAAATAATGCTGCAAAATATACAACTGGAGCAGTGTCTTTTATGGAACTTTATAGCATGACAACAGGTTTGATTGGTCAAAGAGGTAGAAGAGGAGCTCTTATGATTTCTATGGATGTAAATCATCCAGAAATAGAGGAATTTATAGATATAAAAACCGATTTGGAGAAGGTTACTAAAGCAAATATTTCTGTAAGAGTAACAGATGAGTTTATGCAAGCTGTAAAGGAAAAAAAGCTGTATAATTGTACGTTTGAAGTTGAAACTACTGGAGAAAAAATAGTTAAGATAGTAAATGCATATGATTTGTTTAATAAGTTTGTTAAAAATAACTGGGATTATGCAGAACCAGGCATATTATTTTGGGATAAAATAAAAACATATAACCTTATGAGTGAAGATAAGGACTTTTGTTTTTCAGGGGTAAATCCTTGTGCAGAAGAGCCACTTCCAAGTGGAGGAAGCTGTTTGCTTGGCTCAATAAACTTATCAGAGTTTGTAATACAATCGTTTGGGGAACATGCTACCTTTGATATTAATAAGTTAAAATCTTGTGTTAGAGAAGCTGTGGTAGCTTTAAATGATGTATTAGATGAGGGATTAAATTTACATCCATTACAAGAACAAAGGGATAGTGTCTACAAATATAGACAGATAGGCTTAGGTGTAATGGGTATTGCTGACATGCTTATAAAGATGGGGATAAGATATGGTTCTGATAAATCTTTAGAATTGTGTGATTTAATTGGTAAAACTATGCTTAACGAAGCTGTAAAACAATCAGCTTTAATTGCTAAAGAATATGGGACATTTAGTGAGTATAAATATGAAAATATTTCTAAATCTAGATTTTTTATAGAAAACTTAAATGATGATACTAAAGAGATGGTTAAAAAGTATGGGCTTAGAAACTCACAACTCTTAACTATACCTCCTACAGGTTCTATATCTACAATGATAGGTATTAGTGGAGGAATAGAACCTATATTTAATCTTTCATATATAAGAAAAACTGAAAGCTTACATGATGAAGATGTGTACTATAAAGTATATACTCCAATAGTTAAAGAATATATGGATAAAAAAGGCATTACAGATGAAGAATGTTTACCAGATTTTTTTGTTACTGCTATGAACATAGGATATGAAGAAAGAATAAATATGCAAAAAGTATGGCAAAAGTATATTGATGCTTCTATATCATCTACAATAAATATACCTTTTGAAACTACAATTGAAGATGTTTTTAACATATATGTTATGGCATGGGAAGCTGGTCTTAAGGGAGTGACAATATTTAGAGATGGATGCAAAAGGAGTGGAATCTTAATAAATGAAAAAAAAGAAGAAAATAATAAAGAAAATAACAAAAAAGAAGATAATAAAAAAGAATCTTATAAAAATAATAAAGAAGAAAAAGATAATAAAGAAGAAAAATCCAAAGAATTAAAAAATAAAAATTTTGAAGAAGATGAAAAGTTTGTATGCCCTGAGTGTGGAAGTGAAGGAATTGCACACACAGGTGGATGTAGTATATGTTTAAAATGTGGATATAGTGGATGCAATTAAATTCTAAGTTAGTGGATTCTTAATATGTTTAAGACAATAATATTTTTACAGGTGAAAGATGAGGGGATAGTATGCAGAACAAAAGTGTGAGGGAGATTAAAGAAATAATTGAGACTTTAGAAGTTGAAAAGTATATGGAATATATAGAAATATTAAGAGTGGATGAAAGAAAATCTGTTCAAAGTCTGGCTATAAAGCTTGCCAAGAAGCTGGACAATATTAGAAAAGAAGCAGAAAGATTAGAAACTATAAATATGTTTGAAAATGAAGGATATAGTAAAGGCTATTTATATATTGGAGGAATTGATGAAGCTGGAAGAGGACCACTTGCAGGTCCTGTTGTGGCTTCAGTTGTAATGTTTAAGCAAAATACAAAAATAGAAGGCGTAAATGATTCTAAGAAACTAAGTGAAGCAAAAAGAGATGAGCTTTTTGAAGTAATAAAAAAAGAAGCATTAGATTATGGAATAGGGATAGTAAATAACGAAGAAATAGATGAATTTAACATATTAAATGCCACATATATGGCAATGAAAAAAGCAATAAATTGTTTAAAACAAACACCAGATTATTTACTTGTTGATGCAGCGACAATACCAGGAATTGATATAGTTCAAAATCCAATTATAAAAGGAGATTCAAAATCTATATCAATAGCAGCAGCAAGTATATTGGCGAAGGTTACTAGGGATAGTATAATGTATCAATATGATAGAGTATATCCAGAATACGGATTTAAATCTCATAAGGGATATGGAACAAAAGAACACTATGAAGCTATTGAAAAACATGGGATAACTCCTATACATAGAAAAAGCTTCTTGAAAAATATACTGTAAACATAATGTGATATAATATATACGATATAAATTACTATAATTAATGGGGGATTAGAGATGGATTATAATGAACTATTAAAAAATGCTAGAGAAAATTTAAATGGAAGTTGTAAAGTTTGTAAAGTTTGTAATGGAGTTGTCTGTGCAGGTGAAGTACCTGGTATGGGAGGTAAAGGAAGTGGTTCTTCTTTTATAGAAAATAGTAAGAGCTTAGAAAAAGTAAAAGTAAATATGAGAGTAATACATGATGTTTCAAATCCTGATACATCTATAGAAATATTTGGTAAAAAAATGAGTTCTCCTATATTTGCAGCTCCAGTAACAGGAACTACTTTAAATATGGGTGGAAAAATAAATGAAAGAGATTACATAGAACCAGTAGTAGCAGGATGTGCCAATAGTGGTATCTATGCAATGGTTGGAGATACAGCAGTAGATGCATTTTTAATGGAAAATTTAGATGTAGTTAAAAAGTATAATGGTGCTGGAATTGTATTTATTAAACCTTGGGACAATGAAAATATTATAAAAAAGATAAGACTAGCTGAAGAAGCTGGAGCGTTTGCAGTTGGAGTTGATATAGATGCTTGTGGTTTAGTAACTTTATCGCTACATGGAAAACCAGTGCTTCCTAAAAACATTGAGCAAATAAAAGAATTAGTTAAATCTACTAAATTACCATTTATATTAAAGGGAATAATGACTGTAGAAGATGCATTAATGGCAGTTGAAGCAGGTGTAGATGCAATAGTTGTATCAAATCATGGAGGAAGAGTACTAGACTGTACACCAGGAGCATGTGAAGTTTTACCAAAGATTGCTGAGGCTGTTAAAGGTAAAGTTACAATACTTGCAGATGGTGGAGTTAGAACAGGATTGGATGTATTAAAAATGATAGGTCTAGGGGCAGATGCAGTATTAATAGGAAGACCTTTTGTAACAGCTTCATTTGGTGGAGCAACTGATGGTGTAGAAACTTATGTAAATAAACTTCAATCAGAATTAAGTGGTTCTATGATATTAACTGGATGTCAAACTATAAAAGATATTGATGGAAAAGTTATATACAAATAAATTTTTATACAAAAAAGAGGAAAAATCATTTTAATGTAGAATAATTGTACAAAGGGGGAATTTATATGAGTAAAAAAGCTTATGAAGAAGCCTTAGTAGAATTGGAAAAATTTATTGATGAAAGAAAACAAATAGTTAAAAGTGCGGAGGAATGTATTGATAAGTACATAGTTGACAGAACGCTACCTTTTGATTACAAAGATAAATGTGTGGAATGGCAACAAGAGTTACTTGACACTCTAGAAGCACAGATTTTAGAAGCAAATGAATTAAATGTATTATTAAAAGAAAAAAAGGAACTTGAGGAAGATTAGGTTTTGTTGACCAAGTGTAAATCAGTAATATGATTTACACTTGGTTTTTTTAGGAAATCTAAGTTAAAGTATGGTAATAAATATGATTAATCTAAAAAATAAAACCAGTCTTCAAGACTGGTTTAATTATTACTTTTCGGATTTAGAATATGTTTTTTCATTTCTTCCAATACGATTGTATAAGATTTACATTGAGCAGCAGCTAATTCCGACAAAGCAAATCTCTGAGCTTTATTTAGAAAGTCCTTATCTGTACTACATAATTGTTTTGAACAATCTTGTATCATAAGCATCTTAATTAATTTTACAATCTCAAAGACATCTCCTGAATGAAATTTATCATGGTATAATTTAAGCCGTTGCTTTCTATCAAAAATCCATATACCATCTATTTTATCAATTGATTGGATAAAATTATCAACTTCATTTTCGTTCATAATTGGACGTACACCAATCTTGTCAGCATTCAAAACGGGAATCGAAATTTTAAGAGTGCTATTGAAAATGACAGTTAATTCATAGTATTTCTGCATATGTTTATTTATTTCCTTTGTTACAATATCACTTACATAACAGGCTCCTTCTTTTGGATACATCACACTTTCACCAATATTATACATATGTTAGTTATACCTCCAAACTGAATTTTAGATATTGCAATTGGGGTACAATGCTTTAATTATCTAATAATTAATATTATATCATAAAACTATTGACAAGTCAAAGGTATTAATATATAATAATAAGTTTATCATCAAAGATAGATAAAACTGACTATAAAAATATAATATAAAATGATTTAAAATATTGAAATATTATGTTAGTATTGTATAAAATTATAGACTAACTATATTTAGTAATTATTAGTTTTTTGCAAAATCTCTTAATTTAAAACTTCCAGCTGTTACAAATACTATTCCAATAAGTATTAGAACGATTACATTTATTAAGATACTATCATTGATTCTAAGGGCATTTATAGTCCAGTAAAAAGGTGTAAGCTTTGATAGATTAGTCATAAATGATAATTCACTCATTGATGGTATCAGACTAGATATAGATATAGCTAAACCTATTAAAGAATAAAATGTAGTTACAAGGCTTATAGAACTTTCATTTTTAAATACTCTAGCTATCCAAAATACAAATCCAGTGGAAACAAAACTATTTGCTAGTACAATCATTAATATGTTTGGGGTTAATTTAAAATCCCCAACAAATGTAAGGCATCCAAGTATTACAGTGTATAAAATTGCTTGAATAAAAAATAACCCTAAGAGTATACTAAAAATTATTTTTATATCTTTATGTTTTGTAGAAATAAGTCTCCTTAAAACATTTGATTTTTTTAATGTAAATAAGTCAGAGGCAAGATACGCTGCGTTAATATACATAAAATAACATATTAAGAAAACTGTTAAAAATGAATCTGTGTTTTTATCAGGCTTATTATCAACTATACTTGTTTTAGTTAATTTTTCATCCATATTTTTATCTATTTTTGATTTTAAAGAATTATTGATAAAAGATTCTATTTCTGATTCTGCCCAAAGACTACCACCACCATTTTCAGTTTTGAAACATTTAACAGCAGGTCGTTTTAAGTTATCTATGTCAGTTGAAAAGTTTTTGCCCAAAACAAATACTGCAGAAACTTTATTATTTTTTAGTAAGTTCATAGCCTTATCTTCTTCATTTAATCTAAATGTGTTTTCCTTTAGCTTTGAATTATTTATCAATTTATGTTCATATTTTCCTGAAGAGTTAGAGACAACTGCTACTGGAGAAAAATACATTGATTGATTGTCTGATTTACTAGAAAAAAGGTTAAGAGAAACAATTAATATAATAGGAATCATGACCATACTAGCTAAAAGAGAAGGATTTTTTATATATCTTTTTATATTTGCAAGAATTAGTCTAATCATTATTAAATCTCCCTCCATTTATATTTTTCTTTTACAATAGAGAGTATAATCAATATTGTAGAAATAATTAAGCATGTTACAATTAAATTACTTATTGAATTTAAAGTCTTGAAACTTTCATAATCACTATACAGAGTTCCTATTAAATAAGTTGGAGATAAACTTACAAACTTACTAAAAGCTTCACTTACCATGTTAAAAATACCTCCAAAAATTGTTTGTAAGAAAAGTAATATATAGACTATGAATGTACCATATTTTTTACTAAAAAAACTAGTTACAAAAGTAGATATAGAAGTCATAAAATATGACGATATAGCACATATTAAGGTTAATGTGGCAAGATTACCTTTAAATGTTATTCCAAGTATCCTAAAGAATAAAACATATAATAATAGAAATATAAATGAATAAATCCATAAACCTACAAAGTCGTAAATTAAAAACTGTACTCTAGTTATAGGCATAGAATAAAGTCTTTTTGAAAGCCCTTTTGATTCACCTATATAATTTGATAAAATATTATTCATTATAAAAATTATTACAAGGAATCCTAATGAAACTAAAGCAAAGTATTCATATGAGTTTTGTTCAGTATCACTTTTTATTATAGAATTGGCAATAGAACTCTTATTAAACAACTTAGAAAACTCTTCTGAACTTAGTTTTTGAGAATTATTTAAATATAATTTTTCATGATAAGTATTTAATATATTTTGAAGTAGTACTGCTATGTCATCTCTAGTTCCAAGTTTTTCTATACTTAAAGTATTTGATTTTTCCTTTAAAATATTGTTTTCGTATCCTTTAGGTATTGTAAGTTTTAAATCTACATCAGAATAATCTTTCTGTATTTTTAATACAGAAGATAAATCATCTTTTAAATAATTTGTCAAATTATTTGATAATTTGGAATTATCTTTATCATATACAACAATTGACATAGGTTCTGTTTTTATAGGATTTTGAAACATATCTTCTGTTACCATTCCAAGGAACCCAGCTAAAAGTAGAGGTAGAGCTAAGAAATATATCAAATTAAGCATGAATGAGCTTTTCAGACCTTTTAACATAGTTTTTACACTTATATATAATTTCATAAAATCACCCCCATTAGTCTCTTAAATTTTTACCTGTTAGATTTAAGAATACATCTTCTAAACTAGGTTCTTCATAAGAGATACGTATTACTTTTGAATTGTTTTTGTCAACAGCAGAAAGTACATCTGTTAACTGAAAGTTTTTATCTACATCTAATGTTACTACTGAAGTATTTTCTAAAACAGATATAACACCTTTAATATTTTTTAAATCAAATATAAGTTGAGCATTTATATTTTTTATTTCCATAATTAATTTTGTATTTGTAGATACTATTGATTTTAGGTAATTATTATCCCCAAAAGCAACTTCTTTACCTTCATCCATAATAAAGATTTTAGAACAAAGATGTTCAACCTCTTCCATATAATGAGATGTATATATAATAGTAGTTTTTTGCTTTTCAGATATATCTTTTATAAAATTAAAAATGTGATTTCTTGATTGAGGGTCAACACCTACAGTTGGTTCATCTAATATTAATATTTTAGGATGATTTAAAAGTGCTATCCCAATATTTAATCTTCTTTGCATACCACCAGATAATTTTTTCACTTTTTTCTTTTTAACTTCAGCTAGACCTGTAACTTCCAAGGCTTCATTGATTCTCTCTTGAAGCAACTTACCCTTTAATCCATAAAAAGCTCCAAAGTATTCTAAGTTATCAAAAGGAGTTAGTGTTTCCATAACTGCTAACTCTTGTGGAACTAATCCTATTATGGATTTTGCACTCATAGGATTTGCTGACAAATCTACACCATTTATTTGAATATTACCGCTATTTGGTAAAGTAAGATTGGTAATTATATTTATAAGTGTAGATTTTCCAGCACCATTTGGGCCAATAAGCCCAAATATTTCCCCCTCTTTAACAGAAAAACTAATGTTATCAAGTGCTAACTTATCATTAAATCTTTTTGTTATATTATTTACTTTAACTATATCCATAAAAATCCCTCCCAAAATGTTTTTGTGTAATTTAAAAATCTATAATATTATAATAAAGAATTATTAGGTGTATTTCTATTACTATAAGTCACTAAAAAAAGTGACTTAAGTCACTTTATAGTTTTAGCTTTATTATAAGTTAAGTTTTTGAAAATTTTGTTTATAGTTTAGACTTTTTATTGACATACTATATTACAATTTTATTTTTGAAAGCAAATATAGCCAATTGAGTCCTATCTCTAAGCTCCAATTTACCTAAAATATTAGTTATATTATTTTTTATGGTACCCTCAGATAAAAATAATTCTTGACTTATTTCTTTATTACTAAGTCCATGTGCAATTAATTTAATTATGGATATTTCTTTTTCAGTTAAATTATATATATTAGAAATATGCTCATGTTCAACAGTTTTTTCAGCTGACATGATTTTTTCAGCTACATTTTTGTCAAGTACAATATTGCCAAAAAATGAAGAGCGTATCCCCTCATGCAATACTTCATCAGAGCTGTCTTTTAAAAGGTAACCTGAAGCTCCAAACTTCATTGCATCTTTTATATACTCATCATCATTAAAGGTAGTTAAAATTAATAGTGCTATTGACTCATCATATTCTTTTATAAGTCTTGTACCTAAAACACCATCACAAATATTCATTCTAATGTCCATAAGAACAACATCTACATCATTTGACTTACAAAATTCTAAAGCCTCATATCCATTAGAGGCATCTCCAATTATCTCCAAATCATCATAAGATGACAATATAATCTTAAGACCTTTCCTAATTAATTTTTCATCATCAACTATAAGAACTTTGATTTTACTCAAAAAAATCACCCCCTAAAAATTTGGGAAAAGAAGCTCTAATTGTAAATCCATCATTGTGATTATCAAATTCAACTTTTCCATTTAGTTCATATATTCTTTCGCTAATACTGTTAATTCCATTTCCTTTTTTTATATTTTCACATCCTATACCATTATCACTAATCGTAATTATAAGATTTGAAGGATTAAATGTTATAAAAATTTTGATTTCACTTGCTTTTCCATGTCTTGATGCATTGGAAAGCGATTCTTGAATAAGTCTATATAAAGCTATAGACTGAGCTCTAGATAGGCTCCAAGTGTTTTTTGATATAGTTAGTCTTACATTAATATTTGTAAGCTTAATAAAGCTTTTAATTAGTTCTTTAATTTTAAACAAATTTTGATAATTTTCATATTCAATAGGCTTTAACTCAGAGATAGCTCTTCTAACATCTTGAAAACTTTCATTTACGAATTCTCTAAGTTCATGTACTAAATCAGATACTTCGGGCTTATCATTTAAGAGCTTTTCTATGGCACTTAACTGTATTATTGTTGTAGAAAGAGAATGTCCAACACTATCGTGTATTTCTCTAGATATTCGGTTTCTCTCTTTTAAAATGGCTAGTTCTTCTATAGAACTTGCATAAATTTCTAAATCAGAATTAGATTTTTTTAATTTATCTTTAGAAATTCTAAGTTTATCATAAAGGCTTTGATTGTATAGTTTAGATATATTTTCACTTTCTATATATATAGAAAGTATAGATATAATCAATAATATTGAACTTGATTCCAAAGCTAGATACAAGTTTTTATCTAAACTAATAATAAAAGAAGATACTATAATGAAAAACAATAATATGTATTTGTATTTTTCATTTATAAAAAATGATATGTCCAAAATTAAAGGAACAAAGTAAAGTGAATTAAAAGTCTTTGTATAATTATAC
>NZ_JAGWCT010000114.1:0-12718 GCF_020657815.1 Clostridioides sp. ZZV15-6597
GTGAATATACAGTCAACTAATAAATAATAGATAAAAATTTAAAGTTTAGATGTGAGGATGAGGTATAGTTTTACAGTAGTTTATACTTTTAATTAAGACTTAAAATGGAAACCACACATACATGCATTATTTACTGAAGCTAGTCTAGATAAAAAAATAATAAGTGATTTAAGAAAGTATCTCATATACTATATAAGTATTGGTTTAGGTGACCTATTCATAGGTCATTTTTTATGCATATAAATAATGATAATATTAATATTTAAAATATGTTTTAAAGAAATAAAATACCCAGATTGAAAAATGGATTAATGTGAATATAAAAATTATATGTATAAAAATAAGTATAGCCATAGAAAAAAACAATAATAAAATCAGTAGTTATAGAAAAATACAATTATATAGATTATTGTTGAATCGTTGACTATAAGAATAATAACATTTAAAATGAACATGGAGAATATGGGGGATGAATTGATATGAAGATAAAAATAGCAGTTGTCTTATTAACTGTAGCAATGTCATTATCACTTGTAGCTTGTAGCAATGATAGCACATCAAAAAGTGATGAATTAGAGGATACATTAGTAGTATATACTACACATGGAGAGGATATGCTAGGAGCAATTTCTGAAGAATTTACAAAGGAAACAGGCGTTAATGTTGAATTCATAAACTTAAAAGGTGAACTAGCAGATCGTGTTAGAAGTGAAAAAGATAATCCACAAGCAGATATAATGTTTGGTGGAGATACATCTACATACATGCAATTAAAAGAAGAAGGATTATATGAAAAGACTGAACCAAGCTGGAATAATGAATTAGATAAGTCTTACAAAGATTCAGGCGGATATTGGTATGGAACTATAAAAACACCAGTAATGATGTTTTATAACACAAAACTATTATCAGATGATAAAGCACCAAAAGATTGGAGCGATTTAACAAAAGAAGAATATAAAGACTTAATAGTTTCTAGAGATTCATTATCATCATCTATGCGTTCTACTGTTAGTAACTTAATCAATTACTACTCAACTACTAAGAGTGAAGATGAAGCTTGGAAGTACCTTGAGGGTTTAAATAAAAATATAAAGAACTACTACAATAGCGGAAGTGTTATGTATTCCGCAATAGGTAAAGGTGAAGCTGCTATATCTATTGCAGTATTAAGTGATATAATAGATAATAAAGAAAAAAATAATATGCCATTAGAAGTTGTGGATGCAGAGAGTGGTTCTGTCGTAATCACAGACTGTGTAGCGGCTCTAAAAAATGCACCACATCCAAATGCAGCAGCTAAGTTTGTAGATTTTGTTGGAAGTGCTAAGGTTCAAGCTATGGTTGCAAATGATTTTAACCGTATTCCAACATTAGATTCTGCATTTAAAGATTCACCAAAGTGGATGTCAAAAGAATATAAAGCTATGGATGTAGATTGGTCTGTAATTGGAAAAAATCAATCTAACTGGATTGAAAAGTGGGAAACAGATATAATAGATAACAATAAAACTATAAAATAGTCTAATTAAATAATTTAATATTATATACAAAAATAGTGAGGATTTTCCTCGCTATTTTACGTATAAGGGAACTATGATATCTCATGGTTTTTGTATAACTCATACAACTAAATGATACTAACACACCAATATTAAATAAAATAGCTTTTAAGCAACTGACGAAGTAGTTAACGATATGAAGTGATTCGTAGACGTAGTCGCTCAAGTGAAGTGAATTTTTTACTATGCAAAACTTTTAATTATAGTAAAAGTACAATTTATGTGGACAAGGAGATGAAAATGGGACTGAAAATTAGTTAGATATAAGATTTTTGATAAAGATAAAATGATGAAAATAGCAGAGATTAAAGGTATAGATTATATATATAGAAAAGTTAGGGAACTAGAAAAGGATGATGAAATGGCAATAGAGTTTCCTAAATTTAAAATCTATGATGATTCATCATGTGTATATTTGGAGAATTATAAATATTAGATAATTTGTGGAGACGATATGAAGAATATAGAATTAAAAGAAATTAATCATTATTATGGAAAAGAAAAAGTATTACATGATGTTAATATATCCATTAAGGAAGGAGAGTTTTTTACTTTATTAGGTCCTTCCGGATGTGGAAAAACGACTATTTTAAGAATAATTGGTGGATTTATAAAACCTTCTTCTGGAAGTATTTATGTTGGTGATAAAAATATTACTAACCTAGAACCAGAAAATAGAAATATGGGAACTGTTTTTCAAAACTATGCACTGTTTCCAAATATGACAGTAGAAGAAAATGTATCTTATGGATTGAAAATAAAAAAGTTATCTAAAAAAATTATAGTGGAAAAATGTGATAATTATTTAGAATTGGCAGGAATGAAAGATTTTAGAAAAAGAAAGATTGATGAACTATCTGGTGGACAGCAACAAAGGGTAGCAGTAGCAAGAGCATTAGCGACTGAGCCTACTATGCTTTTATTAGATGAGCCAATGTCTAATCTAGATATAGCTTTAAGAATCAAGATGAGAGAAGAAATAAGAGAGATACAGCAAAAGATAGGTATTACTACTTTATTTATTACCCATGATCAACAAGAAGCCTTAGCTATTTCTGATAGAATAGCTGTAATGGATAAGGGTAAAGTTCTTCAAATTGGTGTGCCAATGGAAGTTTACAAAAGCCCATTGAATGATTTTGTAGCAAACTTTGTAGGGACTTCAAATTGTATTGAAAAAGAAGATTATGTTAATTTTAATATTGAAAAAGAGACAAAGCCTTATATTTATAAAAGACCTGAAGAAATGGTATTATTGCAAAATACCAACCAAAGTGGTTTTGTAAAAGTAAAAGTAGAATCTAAGAATTTTCTAGGAGCAATTTTAGAATATACAGTATCAAATAATGGAAAAAAATATCAAGTAACTGAACTTAATAGACTGAATAATAGCAATAAACTAAATGTAGGGGATAGGGCATATTTAGGTGTGCTACAAGGTGAATAATATGATTAAAAAAATAAACCATAGTAAATTCACAACTAAAAATGTTATTTCTATTATTTTATACAGTATATTATTTTGGATTTTGATTGGATATATTATTGTACCAATAGGTAATACTTTTGCACAAGCATTCCAAGGTAATGGTGGATATTCTTTTGAAGTTTTTAAAGAATACTTTTCAAATACTAATAATTTAAGGGTAGTAAGCAATACTATAATTTTGGGATTGGGTTCTGTACTCGTATGTGGAATTATGGGAATATCACTTGCCTTATATATGACATTTGTTTGTGATAAACACAAAAAAATCATACATATTCTTTTACTAAGTCCAATGATGATTCCTGGAGTAATTATGGTAATTGCATGTATTCAGCTTTATGGAGAAAGTGGGATAGTTACAAAATCTATAGAAATTTTACTCTCCTTTATCAACAAACCTTATGATTTTAGTGGATTAAAAGGAATTTTATTTGTGGTTGCCTATACTCAGTATGTGTATTTTTATTTAAATGTATATGTTGCCTTAAAATATGTGGATTACTCAACAGTTGAAGCTGCAAAAGGAATGGGAGCATCAAGGCTAAGAGTATTTTTTGATGTAATATGGCCTGTTATTACACCTGCTGTTATAACCTCTACTATTATAACTTTTGCATCAGGAATTAGTTCTTTCTCAGCTCCAAATCTTATAGGTGGTGGTTTTAAAGTTTTAAGTACCCAGATTGTTAGGTCTAAGGCTAATAACCATATGGATATAGCATCAGTTCAAGTAATTATTTTATTACTAATGGGGATTTCATTTATGATTTTATTACAGTATTATGGCAAAAAATATGGAGTAGTATCATTCTTAAAATCTCAAAGTTATAAAGTTGATAATAGAAAAAAAGACATATTTACATTTGTATGCAAGATTATTATTGAAATACAAATTATTATGATTATGCTTCCTATAATTACTATTGTATATTTATCCTTTGTAAGTACACATTCAATTATGACAACTATATTTCCTAGAGACTTTACACTGGAAAACTATCAGATGATTTTCCAAAAATCACGTGTATTACAGCCTATATTAAACAGTTTGAAAATGTCTTTAATGGCAGTGGTAGTAGGATTGATAATCACTGTACCAGTATCGTATTTAGTAATTAAAAAGGATAATACATATAATCGACTAGCAAAATTTATTATAATGTTACCTTGGAGTATGCCTGCAAGTGCCATTGCAGTTAACCTAATTAATACATTTAATCAAAAAAGTATATTTGCTTTTAATGAATCTTTAATAGGTGGTTTTTATATTTTACCTATAGCATATACAATTTATGCCTTACCATTATTATTTTCATCCAATGAGGTTGCTATGAAGTCAATAAATTTAGGACTAGAAGAATCGTCAAGGAGTTTAGGTGCTGGAAGGATAAAAACTTTTTATAATGTAATAATCCCTAATATGATGCCAGGAATAATTTCAGGAGCTATATTAGTATTCATTCGCACAATTGGAGAATATACAATGTCAGCCTTACTTTATGGTGTTTACAATAGACCTATTTCAATTTCTATTGTAACTAATATGCAAGAATTTAAGATAGGAGTATCTATGGCTTATGGTGTATTAGTAATTGGTATATGCTATATAGCATTAGGAATAATTTTTAAATTAGATAGAAAAAGATTTACATAAAATAACAAAGGATAATTTATAAATTGGTGTTTAGAAAACCAAGTCACTTTATTCCTTAGATATGAACTCGATGGGTGCCATTTTTGGTGTTTTATGTCAAGTTTATGGAAGTAAAAAATTAGATAATCGTGAGTATGATTCCTATAAATCATCTCTACCATTGAAATCTACAACAAGATATTGGCTAAATAGCTAATATCTTTTTAATTTTTTTGATACCAATATAGTATTAACTGTGGGATGAGTATCTTTAAATTTATAACTACAGGTATATCAAATATACCATTATTAACCGTTAATTTTCTAGTAAATGAAAGTAGTATATTTGATATGTTTATATCTTTTTATAAATTAGATGATATAGCTAGAGGATAGAATTTAAATTAATACTTATAAAGTAATCGTAATTATTGGAGTCCACTTATACAGACTTCTAAAAATTATTTAGTGAAAAGGAACTTAGAGTGTATAATAAAAATTCCTTTTTAAAAAGGAAAACGATTGTTATTTTCTAACATTTATTATCCTGATATTATTTAAATATAACAACGACAAAATAAATAACAAACAAATCAAAACTAAAATTTAAAATATCTGGAGGTACAATATGTTAATAAATATGAAGGAAATGTTAAAAGTCGCACAAGAAAATCAATTTGCTGTACCAGCATTTAATATAGGGAGTGGGCAAATACTTAAAGCGGTAGTACAGAGTGCTAATGAAAAAAATGCACCAGTAATACTTGCAATACACCCAAATGAGTTAAGTTTCTTAGAAGATAGCTTTGTAGCTAGTTGTATAGAAGAAGCAAATAAGAGTAAGGTACCTATGGTAATACACTTAGATCATGGAGCAAATAAAGAGCAAATATTAAGAGCGATAAGATGTGGATTTACATCAGTAATGATTGATGGATCACACTTACCATATGAAAAAAATGTAGCTATATCTAGGGAAGTAGTAGAAATAGCAAAAGGATTAAATGTATCTGTAGAAGGAGAACTTGGAACAATAGGAACAACAGGGACATCAGGAGAAGGTGGCTGTGATGAAATAATATATACAGATTCAAAATTAGCTAGGGATTTTGTTGAAAAAACAGGAGTAGATACACTAGCTATTGCAATTGGTACAGCACATGGTATATATCCAAAAGGGTTTAAACCAGAGCTTAAACTAGATTTATTAAAAGAAATAAAAGAAGTAGTAGATATACCTTTAGTCCTTCATGGAGGATCGTCAAATCCAGATGAAGAAATAGCACAAGCAGTTAAACTAGGAGTTTGTAAAGTAAATATTTCAAGTGATGTTAAATCAGCGTATTATAAGAAGTGCAGAGAAGTATTAGAACAAAATCCAAGTTTATATGAACCAGATGCTATATATCCACAATGTATAGAAGCTGCAAGGGAAGTTATAGAGTTTAAAATGAATTTATTTAATGACATAGATAAATTAAAATGCTTTTCACCAAAAGAAGAATCAGTGATTGGATAACAAATTAAAAGGAGGGCAGAATTTATGGTAGACAAAATATTACGTAGTGATTGTATTGTATTAGATAAACAATTACAAACCAAAAAAGATGTAATTGATTATATGGCAAATCATTTGTATCATGGAAATTATATAAATGATAAAGAAAAGTTTATAATTGATATTAATAAACGTGAAAAAGAATCACCAACTAACATGGGAAATTTAATAGCTATCCCTCATGCTAAGTCAAGTACAGTAAAGCGACCTGTGATGATGTATTTAAGAACAGATAAGGACATCACGGATAATGATGGTCAAAAACTTAGGTCATTTTTTATGATAGCAGTTCCAGAGTCAAGTTTAGACGAACACCTTAAGATTATATCTAAACTAGCTACATATTTAATGGATGAAAATCTTATTAAGAACTTACTAAGTGCAGAAACTCCATATGAAATATTAGATATATTTAATTATAAAGCTGTAGAATCAGGAGATTCAAGTAATAATCAAAATAAAGGTCTTATAGTTGGAATAACAGGATGTCCAACAGGGATAGCTCATACTTTTATGGCAAAAAAAGCGTTAGAAGAAGCAGGGCAAGAACTTGGGTATGAAGTTAAAATAGAAACACATGGAGCCATAGGTGTAGAAAATAAGTTAACTAAAGAAGATATAAAAAGAGCTGAATACGTAATAATAGCTTGTGATAGAGAAGTTCAAACAAGTAGGTTTATAGGAAAGAAAGTATTACAAAAGAAAGTAGCAGATGCTAAGAATGTTTCATTAGCCAAAAATTTAATTATAAATGCTGAAAATGGAATGGCTAAAGAAATTAAGCCAGGTGGAAAAACTTTAGAAGATTCAAAAGAAATACTTCAAGGGTCAGAGAAAAAAGGTATTTATAAGCACTTAATGAATGGTGTATCTGAAATGATTCCATTTGTAGTAATAGGTGGGATTGGTATAGCTATAGCATTTATGTTTGGTATATTTGCATCAGACCCAACTCATGAAACATACAACCCTATAGCTGGATTCTTTGGACAACTTGGAGGCGATTCAGCATTTAAGTTATTCATACCAATACTTGCTGGTTTTATAGCTAAATCAATTGCAGGAAGACAAGGTTTTGCTCCTGCTATGATAGCTGGTTTCATGGCAGTTATTGGAGGTTCAGGATTCTTAGGAGGTATGGTCGCAGGATTTGCAACTGGATATATAGCTTTAGGAGTAATGAAGATAACAGAAAACTTACCAGATGTATTAAAGGGGTTAAATGCCGTACTGATATGTCCACTGCTGATTGCATTCACAAGTGGGGCTATAATGTTCTTCGTAGTTAATACACCAGCATCATGGTTAAATGAAGCTTTACAGTCATGGTTACAAAGTATGTCTGGAACTAATAAAGTATTATTAGGTGCAATATTAGCAGGAATGATGGCATCAGATATGGGAGGACCTATTAATAAAACAGCTTCAGCATTTGGATTGGCGATGTTCTCTAGTAATATATTTGAACCATCAGCAGCATTAATGGTAGGTGGAATGGTACCACCATTAGCGATATCGTTAGCTATGTTAATATTCAAAAACAAGTTTACTAAAGAAGAAAGAAAGTCATCCCTACCAACTGCTATAATGGGGGCATCTTTCATAACAGAAGGAGCAATACCATTTGCAGCTGCAGATCCATTAAGAATGATTCCAGCAAACATAATTGGTTCTTGTATAGGTGGGGCAATATGTATGAGTCTAGATATAACTTTAATGGCACCACATGGAGGAATATTTGTAATACCATTTGCATGTAGTGCACCAGTTGCATATATAGCTTGTATATTAGTTGGTACAGTAATAACAGCATTAATTATAGGGGTAACAAAGCCTACTATAAAGAGTGAAAATAGTGAAGTTGAAGTACTTGGTGCTTAAATTATAAATAAGAGTAAAAGTAAGGATATTTAGAATCAGTTGACTACTTCTAAATATCCTTACTTTTTATTTCGAAATTATATTATCTATTATATCAATTTAGTAAGGTGTATCATAAATTCTTTTATGATACGGAAGTATCTTAGTAATTTTACGTAGTTAGGAAATATGTTAAAATAGTAGTTAATATAAACATATAAACATAGTAGGGAGGGATAAGTATGCTTATATCGAGGCAAATTGAATTTCTTAAATTGATATTAAACGAAAATAAATATAGACCTATAAAATATTTTAAAGATAAATTAAATGTATCAGATAAAACTTTACAAAAAGATTTGAAGATGATTGAGAGATATTTAGAAACTTTTAATATAAAAATTGATATAAAAAGAGGCTATGGAATATTAATAGAAGCTTTAGCAAAAAAGAACATAGACTTAATCAACAGTTTAAATATACAATCGAAGGAAAATAAATCTTTATCAGTAGAGCAAAGAAGAATGGAAATTTTAAAGTATCTATTACTAAATTCAAGTAATATAACTTCAATAAATCAGTTATCGGATAAATATTATGTAAGTAAAACTTCTATAGTAAATGATTTTAAATATATAGAGGAATGGATAAAAGAATACAATTTAAAACTTAATAAGACTTTAGAAGGAACTAAGATTATAGGTAAAGAAGTGGATATAAGGAAATCGATTGCCAAAATGATGGATGATTTATTAGATGAAAATTATGAACAGCATGATATATCTGAGTTAACAAGATTAGATTATGCTACGTTTAGTGCGTTGATGAATTTATTTGATATTGATTCTATTATATTTGTAGAAACTATAATTACAGAGTTAGAACATAATTTAGGATACACTATAAGTCAGCCCTACTATATAAATTTAATTACCCATATACTTATATGTTTAAAGAGAATCGAAGAAGGTAATCAAATAGAGTCTCAGGAAGAAAGAGAAGTTTCTGTAGATAATTTGGACGAGTTAGTATATCAAAATGTCACTACACTTATAAGTAAAATAGAAAATAGATACAAAGTAAAAATAACGAAAGATGAAATTATGTACATATATATTTTTTTAGTATCATCTGGATTTAGTAGTGAAAGTAATAGTAGTTACAATGATGAATCAGATATATTAAGTGAAAGTGAAAAGGTATCATCTATAATGATAGAGAATATGTCACAATTTTTAAATATAAATCTCAAAAATGATGACTTACTACAAAAAAGTCTAGCATCTCATGTAAGACCTATGTTAAACAGATTAAGATATGATATCCAAATAAAAAACCCATTATTGGGAGAGATACAAGAGCGATTTTCAGATGTATTGGGATTATGCATGATGACTATGAATATTATGACAGAGTATGAAAATCTAAAGAATATTAGTATAGATGAAGTTTCGTATCTTGCTACATATTTTCAAGCAGCAATAGAAAGAAATATGAGTAGTAAAAGAGTAATAGTAGTTTGCCATACAGGATATGGAACATCTCAGCTCCTTGCAGCTAGATTAAAAAGAGAATTTCCTGAATGGACTATAGTTGATATAATTCCTATGCATCAGTTGAATAAGCGAAATTTAGATGATGTAGACTTTGTAATATCTACTGTAAATTTAGACTTGAAAGACAAATTACATATAGTTGTATCAGTACTATTAATGGAAAGTGATATTAATAATATAAAAAATGCTTTGGTTACTAAACCTAAGAAAAGCATGACCTTAGATACAAACTTGTTAGGAATGTATTTAAAAGATAATATATATTTTAATTTTGATGTAATGCAGATGGAAAGTTTAATAGGTGTGAGTTTAGGTAGTAAATATAAATCTATTTCATTAGGAAAAGATTTAAATATATATATACATAATCAAAGTAAATTAAATAAGGGGATAATGAATATCAATAATGTTAATAGAACGATTGATATTTATTTAGAAACTAGCAATAAAAGTTTTTTAAAGAATATTTTAATGGAAATATCAAATTTATATAGGCAAAAGAACTATATAAACTATATAATAGACTGCAAAAGAAAAGAGGATATTAAAATATTATTTGACAATAATGTACTGGAGAAAACAAATGGAAATTAGAGAAATATTAAGCGAAGAAAGTGTTATTTTAGACTTAAAATCAACTACAAAAGAAGGCATAATACAAGAATTAGTAGATAAATTATACGATACAGGAAGTATAACTTCAAAAAGCAAGTTTATAAAGGCACTAAAGCATAGGGAGAAAATAGGCTCTACAAGTATAGGTTATCAAATGGCCATGCCACATGGAAAAACAAAGTATGTAAAGAAAGCATCTGTGGTAATAGGTAAATCTAGAGAAGGTGTAGATTGGCCAAGTATAGATGGCTTGCCTGTAAAGGTAATAATTATGTTTGCTATGCCACAATCTGGAGGCACTGAGGATATGATATTAATGTCTAAAATAGCTTATATTTTAGGTGGTAAAGATATAAGTGAAAGGCTTTTAAATGCACATACAAAAAAAGAAATATTAGATATATTTTATGAAGTATAGATGTTGTATAAACTATAAATTGAGGGTATTTAAAATAAAGTGTGTATTCTTCTTAAAAAGTATTGATAATTAAAATATTAAATATCACTATATAAAGGAAGGTACACACTTTTTATGTTTAACAAAAACGAAATATTAAAAACTTATTGAAGAATATGATGTTAAAATAACTACAGACATTCAAGATATGTTAAATGATTTATTTGCAAGTACAATTTATCAAATATTAGAAGTGGAGCTTGACGACCATTTAGGTTATGATAATAAGAATAAAAATACTAAAAACTCTAGAAATGGATATAGAAATAAGAATGCTAAATCAGGTTTTGGAGAGGTAACTTTAAATACTCTAAGGAACCGAAATGGAGATTTTGAACCAAAGATAATTAGAAACTATGAAAATCATATGTCAGGAATAGAGAGCCAAGTGATTGGAATGAACTAGCAACATATTTTAAATATACTCAAGAGATAAGAGCATTGATATATACTACAAATTCAATGGAAAGTTACAATAGATTATTAAGAAAAGTTACTAAATCGAAGTCTATTTTTCCTTCACATGATTCTTTGGACAAATCATTATACTTATCAACTATAGATATTTCTAAAAAATGGACTAAAAAAATTAGAAATTGGACTCAAATTTTAGCTCATTTAAGTATTTATTTTTAAGAAAGAAATTTAACTCTAAGCTAACACATAAATATTTCTAGACTCAATCAATACAAAATTTACTTCTTATAGAATCCATATTATAAAAATTAATCTAACAGATAATTAATTATTTACTTGCTCTAGTTTGTTATATATATCCTGTTTACCCTTTTAGTTATACAACAAAGTATTTCATGGTCTATTGTTCCCACCTTACTTGATATGTCACCTATTCTTATTCCGTCTATATCACCTACTAAGATAGCTTCATCTTCCATCTTAATGTCAATATCATTTGGTACCTCAACCATAGTTTGATCCATACATATTCTTCCTACTATATTTAATAACCTGCCATTTATAAATACTTGAGGATTTTTTTGTGTTCTAGGGAATCCGTCCGCATAACCAACTGATAATGTAGCTATTTTAACATCTTTATCTGCTGTATATATACCAGCATAACTAACACTAGTTCCTTTCTCTATATTTTTTATATTATTAACTATAGTTTTTAATTCTAAAGCTGTTTTTAGTTTTATATCTTTGCTAACTTCAGATGATGGATAAGAACCATATAAAGATATTCCTAATCTAACCATATTAAAATCACATTCTCTTAAATCTAAAATTGCAGCACTATTTGATACATGCTTTATTGGTATATTTAAGTTAGCTTCTTCTAATGAACTTATAACTCTATTGTATTTCTTTATTTGCTTGTAAGTAGTTTCTTTATTTTCTTCATCTGATTTTGCAAAGTGAGTATAAATACCCTCTATCACTAAATTTTCTAAAGTAAATATTTTCTTTATGTCTGATATAGATTGTTCATTAACTAAGAAACCTATTCTACTCATACCAGTGTCAATTTTTATGTGTACATAAGCTTTTTTATTGCTTAATTTAGCTAATTCATTTATTTTTATAGCCATTTCTAAAGAATATACAGTAATTCTTATGTTACTATCTATTGCATGCTGTATTTTATTAGTATTTGTATAACCCATACATAAAATAGGTTTTTTTATACCTGCTTTTGAAAGTACTAAACCTTCTTCTAATCTAGCTACTGAAAAGAAATCAACATTTTCTTCTTTATCTAAGAACTTAGATACTTCTACAGCTCCATGTCCATAAGCATCTGCTTTTACAACACAGCATAGCATAGTATCTTTAGTTAAAGCTTTTTTTACGTTATCTACATTATATTTTATATTAGTTAAATTTACCTCAGCCCATGTGCTTGAGTTTATATTCATCATAACATGTACCTCTACTTTCACTTTAGTTAATCTAATTTATGTTATATATTAAATTGTATTAAAATATATATGATTAAAATTAATACTTTTTAATTAATACTACCA
>NZ_JAGWCT010000115.1:0-12512 GCF_020657815.1 Clostridioides sp. ZZV15-6597
TACTCAACGTGTGCTGTTGATATTGTGATTCCTCTTTCTCTTTCTTCTGGAGCTTTATCTATGTTTGCGAAATCTACCGCTTCTCCTAATTGGTATCTGTCATATAATGTTTTTGTTATTGCTGCTGTTAATGTAGTTTTACCGTGGTCAACGTGTCCTATTGTTCCTATATTAACATGAGGTTTTGTTCTTTCGTATTTAGCTTTAGCCATTTTGAATTTCCTCCCTTTATCTTGTGCAAGACGAGACAGGTCTCGTCTTGCTGATTATTTTTTATATTTATATTATTAATTAATTTTTAAATTATTTTCCTTCAGCTATCTTTTTAGCAACTGAAGCTGGAACTTGTTCATAGTGATCGAATATCATTGTATAAGTTGCACGACCTTGAGTTGAAGATCTTAGGTCTGTAGAGTATCCAAACATTTCTGAAAGTGGAACAAATGCATTTATAACTTGTGCACCACTTCTTGCTTCCATTCCTTGGATTAATCCTCTTCTTGAGTTTAAGTCACCCATAACATCTCCCATGTAATCTTCTGGAGTAACAACTTCTACTTTGAAGTAAGGCTCTAAAAGAACTGCATTACCTTTCTTCATAGCATCTTTAAATGCCATTGAACCAGCCATCTTGAACGCCATCTCAGAAGAGTCAACTTCATGGTAAGAACCATCATATAACTCAACAGCAACGTCTACAACTGGATATCCAGCAACTATACCAGATTGCATAGCTCCTTGTATACCCATGTCAACTGGACCAACATATTCTTTTGGTACAGATCCACCAACAGTTTTGTTTGTGAATTTGTATCCTTCACCTGGCTCTTGAGGAGCAACTCTAATCTTAACGTGACCATATTGTCCTCTACCACCTGATTGCTTAGAGTACTTGTATTCAACATCAACTGGTTGAGTTATAGTTTCTCTGTATGCAACTTGTGGAGCACCAACTTTAGCTTCTACTTTAAATTCTCTTAATAATCTATCTACTATTATCTCTAAGTGTAATTCACCCATACCAGATATTATAGTTTGTCCTGTTTCTTGGTCAGTTTTAACTGTGAAAGTTGGGTCTTCTTCAGCTAATTTTTGAAGAGCTATACCCATTTTTTCTTGAGCTGCTTTAGAACTTGGTTCTATAGCAACAGATATAACTGGCTCAGGGAATTCCATAGATTCAAGTATTATTGGATTAGCAGGATCACATAATGTGTCTCCAGTAGTAGTATCTTTTAATCCTACTGCTGCTGCTATATCTCCAGCATAAACTTTAGTTATTTCTTCTCTTGTATTGGCATGCATTTGTAGTATACGACCAATTCTTTCTCTCTTATTCTTAGTTGCATTTAAAACATAAGAACCAGATTCTAATGTTCCAGAGTAAACTCTGAAGAACGCTAGTTTTCCAACAAATGGGTCAGTCATTATTTTGAATGCTAATGCAGAGAATGGCTCTTCATCAGAAGAATGTCTTTCAGCTTCCTCTCCATCTTCCAATATACCTTTTATAGCTGCTATATCAGTTGGTGCTGGTAAGTAATCTAAAACTGCATCTATTACTAACTGAACACCTTTGTTTCTATAAGCTGTACCACAGAAAACTGGGTTCATTTCACAAGCTATAGTAGCTTTTCTTATAGCAACTTTTAATTCATCTATAGTAGGTTCTTCACCTTCAAGATATTTCATCATTAACTCTTCATCAGTTTCAGCTACTGCTTCAACTAATTTTTCTCTCCACTCTGTAGCTAATTCTTTCATATCTTCTGGTATGTCTGTTTCTTCCATTTCAACACCTAAGTCGTCTTTGTATATAACAGCATCCATTTTTAATAAGTCTATTATACCTATAAATGAATCTTCTTTACCTATTGGTAATTGCATAGGAACTGCATTAGAATTTAATCTAGATTTCATCATGCTTACAACATTGTAGAAATCTGCACCTAATATATCCATTTTATTTACAAAAGCTATTCTAGGTACTCCATAAGTTTCAGCTTGTCTCCATACATTCTCAGATTGAGGTTCAACTCCACCTTTTGCACAGAATACAGCAACTGAACCGTCAAGAACTCTTAGAGATCTTTCAACTTCAACTGTGAAGTCCACGTGTCCAGGAGTATCTATTATATTTATTCTATGGTCTTTCCATGAAGCAGTAGTAGCGGCAGAAGTTATTGTTATACCTCTTTCCTTTTCTTGCTCCATCCAGTCCATTTGAGAAGCCCCTTCATGAGTTTCTCCTATCTTATGAGTTTGCCCAGTATAAAACAGGATTCTTTCTGTAGTAGTAGTTTTCCCTGCATCTATATGAGCCATGATTCCTATATTCCTAGTTCTTTCCAAAGGAAACTTTCTAGCCATGGTTATCCTCCTTATGATATCCTCAATTTTATAAGATATCTATATATCCTACCATCTATAATGAGCAAATGCTTTATTAGCTTCTGCCATTTTATGAGTATCTTCTTTTTTCTTAACTGAAGCTCCTGTGTTGTTAGCTGCGTCCATTATTTCTTTAGCTAATTTATCAACCATTCCTTTTTCTCCACGAGCTCTAGTATATTTTACTAACCATCTTAAACCTAATGTTTGTCTTCTTTCAGGTCTAACTTCGATTGGTACTTGGTAGTTTGCCCCACCAACTCTTCTTGCTTTTACTTCTAAAACAGGCATTATATTATCCATTGCCTTATTAAATACTTCTAAAGCATCTTCTCCTGTTTTTTCAGCAATAATTGTGAAAGCATCATAAACTATTGTTTGAGACTTTCCTTTTTTTCCGTCTACCATTAAATTATTTATTAATTTAGTAACTACCTTACTCCCATACATAGGATCTGGTAAAACTTCTCTCTTTGGAACATTACCTTTTCTTGGCATTTCGCTTCCCTCCTTAATTATTTAACTTAAATCATAGGTACTCGACATAAATCATTTAATGCCGTGATGCCATAAATATCTATATATTTAAAGCACCGAACTATAATCAATCATTAATTGTTTTTATTTTTTAGCGTCCTTAGGTTTCTTAGCACCATACTTAGATCTTGATTGTCTTCTCTTATCAACACCTGCTGTATCTAAAGTACCTCTTAGTATATGGTATCTAACCCCTGGAAGGTCTTTTACTCTTCCGCCTCTTATAAGAACAACACTATGCTCTTGTAAGTTATGTCCTTCTCCTGGTATATAAGCAGAAACTTCTATACCATTAGTTAATCTAACTCTGGCAACTTTTCTTAAAGCTGAGTTAGGTTTCTTAGGAGTAACTGTTTTTACTGAAGTACAAACCCCTCTTTTTTGTGGAGCACTAGCGTCAGTTACTTTCTTGTTTAAAGAGTTGTAACCTTTTTGTAATGCTGGAGCAGTAGATTTCTTTTCAACTGCTTTTCTACTTTTACGAACTAATTGGTTAATTGTTGGCATCATCTGCACCTCCTTCCAAATTTTCGATCTTATCAGTGACCGCCAACTACATCAATATGAATACTCATACTGACTGATTGTAACATTTGTTACTTACAATTTAATGTCTATAACACATGAATATGTGATATTAGCATTTTTCTAGCTTGATGCTTTTAGTTTTTGTTTATTGCCATTTAAAAGTCACTAAGAGCTCATATAAGCCCTTAGTGTACTTTTAAACAACACACTTTACTATTTTAACACCACAAATAATGGTTGTCAAGATTTCTTTACTCTATCTGCCATTAATCTTCAATTTTTTCAACAGCTATATTTCTATATTTCTTCATTCCTGTTCCTGCTGGTATTAGTTTACCTAATATAACATTCTCTTTAAGCCCTATTAGGTGATCTTCTTTACCTTTTATTGCAGCTTCTGTTAATACTCTTGTTGTTTCCTGGAATGAAGCTGCTGATAAGAATGAATCAGTTGCAAGAGATGCTTTAGTTATACCAAGTAATACTCTTTTAGCAACTGCTGGTCTTAAGTCTTTAGCTATAGCTTCTTCGTTACATCTATTAAATGTTAATACATCTTCATATCCACCTGGTAATAAATCTGTATCTCCTGGGTCTTCAACTTTAACTTTAGATAGCATTTGTCTTACTATAACTTCTATATGCTTATCGTTAACATCAACCCCTTGAAGTCTATAAACCCTTTGAACTTCTTTAACTATATATTCTTGAACACCTTTAACACCTTTTACTCTTACTATATCATGAGGATTTATAAATCCTTGTGTTAAAGGATCTCCAGCTTCTAATATCTGTCCTTGCTTAACTTTTAATCTAGAACCATATGGTATCACATATGTTTGAGTTTCGCCTTCTTCTGGTATTACATTTACTTCTTTTCTCTTTCCAGTTTCATCTATTTCAACTCTACCAGATACTTCAGTTATTACAGCTAAACCTTTTGGTTTTCTAGCTTCAAATAATTCTTCAACCCTTGGAAGACCTTGAGTTATATCGGCTCCTGCAACCCCTCCAGTATGGAATGTACGCATTGTAAGCTGAGTACCCGGCTCACCTATAGATTGAGCTGCTATTATACCAACTGCTTCACCTATATTAACTTCTTTTCCTGTAGCTAAGTTTCTACCATAGCACTTAGAACAAACTCCATGATTAGTTTTACAGTTAAGAACTGTTCTTATCCTAATTTTTTCAATTCCTAAAGCTACTATAGTTTCTGCTTCATCTTCTTGTATCATAGCATCAGCTTCAACTATAACTTCACCAGTTTCAGGATTTAATATAGGGTCTATAGTATATCTTCCTACAATTCTATCATATATCTCTTCTATAACTTCATTTCCTTCTTTTATAGCATAAATTTCTGTAGTATCTTCTGTTCCACAATCTACTTCTCTTACAATAACATCTTGACTTACATCAACAAGTCTTCTTGTTAAGTATCCAGATTCAGCTGTACGTATAGCTGTATCGGCAAGACCTTTTCTGGCACCATGTGAAGATGTAAAGTATTCAAGTACTGATAAACCTTCACGGAAATTAGATTTAACTGGTATCTCAACTGTTTTACCAGATGCATTGGCCATAAGACCACGCATACCTGCTAACTGTCTAATTTGATTTTTAGAACCTCTGGCTCCTGAATGTGCCATTATATATATATTGTTTAATCTATCTAGTCCACCCATAAGAGCATCAGTAACCTTATCAGTTGTTTCTGTCCATGTCTCTATAACTTTTTCATATCTTTCTTCATTAGAGATTAAACCTCTTCTGTATGCTTTTTCATATTTATCAACTTTTGCTTCTGCCTCAGCTATAAATACTTTCTTTTCTTCTGGAACACTCATATCAGCAACAGCAACTGTTATACCACCTAATGTAGAGTATTTAAATCCTAGAGATTTTATATAATCTAGTAATTCAGCTGTTTCTGTATTTCCATGTTTTCTAAAGCACTTATCTATTATTTTACCTAGAGATTTTTTATCTGCTAAGAAGTCAACTTCAAGAGCAAATGGGTTTTCATTTCTATCTACAAATCCTAAATCTTGAGGTATACTTTCATTAAATATAAATCTACCAACTGTACTTTCAACTAATGAGCTTCTTCCATCTTCAAGAGTTACTTTTAGTTTTACTAAGGCATGTAGATGAACTGATTTATTGTAATAAGCAAGTAATAGTTCATTAAAATCTTTAAATACCATTCCTGTTCCTTTAGCATCATCTTGTGCTTCTATTGTTAGATAATAACAACCTAAAACCATATCCTGAGATGGAGTAGTTATAGGAGAACCATCTTTAGGAGCAAGAATGTTGTTTACAGAAAGCATTAAAAATCTTGCTTCTGCTTGTGCTTCTACTGATAAAGGTACATGAACCGCCATTTGGTCTCCATCGAAGTCTGCATTGTAAGCTGTACATACAAGAGGATGTAGCTTTATAGCTTTACCTTCAACCAAAATTGGTTCAAATGCTTGTATACCTAATCTATGTAGAGTCGGCGCACGGTTAAGAAGAACTGGATGGCTTTTTATAACATCTTCTAAAACATCCCAAACTTCTGGCTTAACTTTTTCTACTATAGATTTTGCACTTTTTATATTATGTGCATATCCTTCTTTAACTAGTTTATCCATAACAAATGGCTTGAATAGTTCTAGTGCCATTTTCTTTGGAAGACCACATTGATAGAATTTAAGTTCTGGTCCAACAACTATAACAGAACGTCCTGAGTAGTCAACACGCTTACCAAGTAAGTTTTGACGGAAACGACCTTGTTTACCCTTTAACATATCTGATAAAGACTTAAGTGGTCTATTTCCAGGCCCTGTTACAGGTCTACCTCTTCTACCATTATCTATTAATGCGTCAACTGCTTCTTGAAGCATTCTTTTTTCATTTCTTACAATTATATCTGGAGCTCCAAGCTCTAGTAATCTCTTAAGTCTATTATTTCTGTTTATAACTCTTCTATATAAATCATTTAAGTCTGAAGTTGCAAATCTTCCACCATCAAGTTGTACCATTGGTCTTAAATCTGGTGGTATTACTGGTATTGCATCTAAAATCATCCATTCTGGTTTATTCCCAGATTTTTTAAATGCTTCTACAACTTCTAATCTTCTTATTGTTCTAACTTTCTTTTGTCCTGTACTGTCTTTTAATTCCGCTCTTAAGTCTTTGCTTTGTTGCTCTAAATCTATGTTTTGTAACAATATCTTTACAGCTTCAGCACCCATACCTACAGTAAAAGTATATCCGTATTTTTCAAGAGCAGTTCTATACTCTTTTTCTGTCAATAACTGCTTCTCATTCAATCCAGTTTCTCCTGGATCAACTACTACATATGAAGCAAAATATAGTATTTTTTCTAATGATCTTGGTGACATATCAAGTAAAAGTCCCATTCTACTTGGTATACCTTTAAAGTACCAGATGTGAGACATAGGAGCTGCTAGCTCTATATGTCCCATTCTTTCTCTTCTTACTTTTGATTTAGTTACTTCTACTCCACATCTATCACAAACTACACCTTTGTATCTAACTCTTCTATATTTACCACAATGACACTCCCAGTCTTTTTGTGGTCCAAATATTCTTTCACAGAAAAGACCATCTTTTTCTGGTTTTAAAGTACGGTAATTTATAGTTTCTGGCTTTTTAACTTCTCCTCTAGACCATTGTCTTATTTTTTCTGGAGAAGCCAATGCTATTTTTATCGACTCGAAATTGTTTAATTCAAACAAGGAGTTCTCTCCCTTCTATTTGAGATTTACATTAATTAAATTTACACATCAAAGTCATCACCAACAAAGTCTATTTCTTCTTCAAATAAATCTTCTTCAGCAAATTCTTCTAAATTCTCTATATCCTCATCTTCTACGGTTTCCGTAAAATCATCTTCAATTTCTTCTATTATATTACTTTCTTCAACTTCTCCCATGTTATTTACAACATCTAGTTCAAATTCACCTATTGTGTCATCTTCATCTACAGATTCTCTTACTTCTATTTCTTGATCTTCATCTGTTAATACTTTTACATCTAAGCATAAACTTTGAAGTTCTTTTATAAGAACCTTAAATGATTCTGGGATTCCTGGTTCAGGTATGTTTTCACCTTTAACTATGGCTTCGTAAGTTCTAACACGACCTACAACATCATCAGACTTGACAGTAAGTATTTCTTGAAGTATATGAGCAGCTCCATATGCTTCTAGAGCCCAAACCTCCATCTCTCCAAATCTTTGTCCACCAAATTGTGCTTTACCACCTAGTGGCTGTTGAGTAACTAATGAGTATGGTCCAGTACTTCTTGCATGTAGTTTTTCATCAACTAAATGATGTAGTTTTAAGTAGTACATATATCCAACAGTTATTCTATTATCAAAAGTTTCACCTGTTCTACCATCATATAAAGTTAATTTACCATCTCTAGGATATCCAGCTTCTTCAAGAGCATCCATTATATCATACTCATTGGCACCATCAAATACTGATGTTGCAACATACCATCCTAAAGTCTTAGCAGCAAGTCCTAAATGAACCTCTAAAACCTGACCGATGTTCATACGTGATGGTATACCTTGTGGGTTAAGTATTATATCTAGTGGAGTTCCATTTTCCATGAATGGCATATCTTCTTCTGGTAATATTCTTGAGATAACCCCTTTATTACCATGACGACCAGCCATTTTATCTCCAACTTTTATTTTTCTCTTTTTAGCTATATAACATCTTACTAATTCATTTACTCCTGGAGATAAATCATCTCCATTTTCTCTAGTAAATACTTTTACATCAACTATTATACCAGATTCACCATGAGGTACTTTAAGTGAAGTATCTCTAACTTCTCTAGCCTTTTCACCAAATATTGCACGAAGTAATCTTTCCTCAGCAGTAAGTTCAGTTTCTCCTTTTGGAGTTACTTTACCAACTAATATATCTCCTGAATCTACTTCTGCACCTATTCTTATTATACCTCTGTCATCTAAGTTCTTAATTGCACTATCTCCAACATTAGGTATATCTCTAGTTATTTCCTCTGGTCCTAGTTTTGTATCTCTAGCTTCACATTCATATTCTTCTATATGAATTGTTGATAATCTATCTTCTTTAACTAATCTTTCATTTATTAATATGGCATCTTCGTAGTTATAACCTTCCCAAGTCATGAATGCTATAAGACAGTTTCTTCCAAGTGCTACTTCTCCTAAATCAGTTGCTGGACCGTCTGCTATAACATCTCCTTGCATTATTTGCTCACCTTTAGTTATTATAGGTGTTTGATTTATACAAGTACCTGAGTTTGAACGTTTAAATTTAAGTAGATTATATCTATCTCTGTTTCCATCTTCTCTTTTTATAATTATCTCATCTGCTGTTACTCTTTCTGCTATACCAGAATTTCTAGCAACAACAACTGCTCCAGAGTCTTTTGCAGCTCTATATTCTATACCAGTTCCTATAATTGGTGCTTCTCTTCTAACTAGAGGCACTGCCTGACGTTGCATGTTCGCTCCCATAAGGGCACGGTTGGCGTCATCATTTTCTAAGAAAGGTATCATAGCAGTGGCTACAGATACAACCTGCTTAGGAGATATATCCATATAGTCTACTCTGCTTTCAGGAACCATTTCAACAGCACCATTTACAGTTCTACAAACAACTCTATGGTTTACGAATTTACCATCGTCTGTTAATGGCTCATTTGCCTGAGCTCTTACGAATAAATCTTCTTCATCAGCAGTTAAATAATGTATCTCATCAGTAACTGTTGATGTTACTTTATCAAATTTTCTATATGGTGATTCTATAAATCCAAACTCATTTATTTTTGCATAAGTTCCAAGAGAGTTTATAAGACCGATATTTGGCCCTTCTGGAGTCTCTATCGGACACATTCTACCGTAGTGTGAATGGTGAACGTCACGCACTTCGAATCCAGCTCTTTCTCTTGAAAGACCTCCAGGTCCAAGAGCTGATAGTCTTCTCTTATGTGTTAACTCAGATAAAGGATTTGTTTGATCCATGAACTGAGATAACTGAGAACTACCGAAGAATTCTTTTATTGCAGCTGAAACTGGTCTTATGTTAACTAACGCTTGAGGCGTTATAGCTTCCATATCTTGAACTGTCATTCTTTCTTTTATGACTCTTTCCATTCTTGAAAGACCAATTCTAACTTGATTTTGTAATAATTCTCCTACAGATCTTATTCTTCTATTTCCTAAATGGTCTATATCATCAATATTTCCTATATTATAGAAGATATTGAATTCATAACTTATTGAAGCTATTATATCGTCTAATAATATATGTTTTGGTATAAGTTCTTTAATTCTTGATTTTATAGCTTCTTTTATTTCTTCTTCGTCACTATATCCATCTAAAATTTCTTTTAATGTTGGATAATGCACTTTTTCTTTTATGTTTAAATCATCTATGTCAAAATCAATATGAGACTTAATGTCTACAAAATTATTTCCTATAACTCTAACTTTCTTATCATCATCCATTAATAGATTTACTACATTTATACCTGCATTTTGTATATCTTTAGCTAACTCATAGCTTATTTTTTCTCCAGCTTTTACAAATACTTCTCCTGTTTCAGGATTTATTATGTCTTCTGCTGAAATTCTATTCATAATTCTATAGCATAAAGCAAGTTTTTTATTAAATTTGTATCTACCAACTTTTGCTAAATCATATCTCTTTGGATCAAAGAATAAAGCATTTAGTAAAGATGATGCACTTTCTACAGTAGGTGGTTCACCTGGTCTTAATTTTTTATATATCTCAACAAGACCTTCCTCTACTGTCTTAGTATTATCTTTTTCTAATGTAGCAGATAATCTTTCGTCTTCTCCTAAAAGGTCAATTATTTCTGCATCTGTCCCTATTCCTAAAGCTCTAAGTAAAACTGTAACTGGTTGTTTTCTTGTTCTATCAACTCTTACAGATATTACATCGTTAGAATCTGTTTCATATTCTAACCATGCTCCTCTATTAGGAATTACAGTAGATGAAATTAATCTCTTACCTGTTTTATCTCTCTCTTCCGCATAGTAAACACCAGGAGATCTAACTAATTGACTTACGATAACTCTTTCTGCCCCATTTATAACGAAAGTTCCTCTTTCTGTCATTAAAGGGAAGTCACCCATAAATACTTCTTGTTCTTTTATTTCGCCTGTTTCTTTATTTATAAGTCTTACCTTAACTTTTAGAGGTGCACAATATGTAGCATCTCTCTCTTTACACTCTTCTATATCGTACTTTGGTTTATCGTCTAAAGAGTAGTCAACAAATTCCAATATAAGATTACCAGTATAATCTTCTATTGGTGAAATATCATCAAACACTTCTTTTAAACCTTCTTTTAAAAACCACTCATAGGAATCTACTTGAATTTCTATAAGATTTGGCACATCAGCTATTTCCTTAATTTTAGAAAAGCTCATTCTAGTTCTTTTACCTATCGTGACAGGATGTGGCATTCACTTTTCACCTCTCAATAATTAAAAATAAAACAATAGTTCATTCTAACGCATCTAATAATTTTAGCATAATGTCAAGTATTTTTCAATATATTTTTTATCTTATATGTAAACTATGCATTATTTTTGATTTTTTGTAAATTATTTTAAGCATATATTATGTATTATGTACAATTCTTCAATATAAAATCCAATTTTTTCATTTATCGGTGTAATTTTCTATAAAAAGTTACATTCCTTTACTATACCCATATTTAATTATAATTTCATAAATAAGTACTAGTAAATAATTGTATTTATATAAAATCTGTTAAATATACAAAATAAAGACCATAAATGAATTTAATCTGGAGTTTTAAATCTTAAACTATTTCCATCATAAATTATATCTACAGTCTTTATAAAAATAGAATTTCTACTATAATTAAGTTTTTTATTTTTACTATATATTAGTAATATAATTATCCTAATATATTATCTGCAAACTGTGGTGTAGGTAAACCAAAACCTCCAGCTACTTCAAGTAAGTCTCCTGTTATAAAGGATGAATCATCACTAGCATAGAATAAAACAGCTTTTGCTATGTCTTCTGGCTTCCCTATGCGATTTAAAGGAACATGCTTTAGAAACTCCTTTATAAATTCTGGAGACATATTATCTAAAGCAGCTTTGGTTGCAATAAGACCTGGAAGTACAGCATTACATCTAACATTATCTTTTGCATATTGTGTTGCTATATTTTGAGTTAATGAGTTGATTGATGCTTTTGATACACAGTAAGCTATTCTAGATAGGTCAGGTAATACTGAACCTATACTAGATATATTTATTATACTTCCCTTACCATTCTTTATCATATGAGGAATAGCAGCTTTACATGGTAAATATACACTTTTTAAATTAGTATTTACTGTATCAAAGAAATTATCTGTATCTCCAGTTAAAAGGTCTTTATCAAGTGAAGGATTTGTCGAACCAAAATTATTTACAAGTATATCTATCTTGCCTTCTTTTTTAACTACATCTTCTATCATTGAAGTAAATGTTTCTTCTTCACGGGCATTAAAATAAACAAACCTAGCACAACCACCTTCTGCACTTATTCTATCTATAACTTCATTAGCCAATTCTTCTGAACGAGCTGCTAAATATACAACTGCTCCATTTTGTGCCAATATTTCAGCTGATGCTAATCCAATACCTTTAGTTGCTGCAGTAACCACTGCAACTTTCCCTTGTAATTTTTCCATTATTAACTCCTCCTTAAATGCGTTTCTTGAAATCTACATATTTCGATTTTTAGAAGTATTTAACTCATTTTAAATTTATATTTGTTAATTAATTATTTATTACATTTTATTTTTAAAGTACTTTTGTAATTTTTTAAAATAATATGTAGTTTTATATATTTTTCCTTTTATTATATCACCTTATATGTGCATATTACAATAATTGTTTATATTTTAATTTAACGTCTGTGTTTGACATAGTAAAAAACATATTCTTTAATAGTATTAAATTAAAATATCATTACACACTATATGAT
>NZ_JAGWCT010000116.1:0-12328 GCF_020657815.1 Clostridioides sp. ZZV15-6597
TTATATATCATTTTATTATTTATTTAAAATATTATATATTCATATATTAAACAACATATTTTTTTTATTATCTATATTCAAATCTATATTTATACTTTCATTTATAAATTCACATATTTATATACAAAATAAAAAAACCACTTTATATCCAAGTGGTTTTTGTATCAAACATATTTTCTGTTTCAAACAACCTTTTAAATGCCCTTAAGAAGTGTTATTCACTTTCTTTAATACATTTGTATGCCTTATAAGTTTCAAAAGCTTAAAAAGCTATTATTTAGATGCTATGCTTTCTTAAGGTTTAAATATTAATTTAATATCACTTTCTATATCAAAATCAAATTTATTAGTTAATAAGTTCAAAAACCTTTTAATTTTTAAACTACCTAAACCTTGTACTTTTAAATATACTCCTACTGATTTTATATATCTAGAATTTTCATTTTTAGTGCTTGATATGTATGGATGATTTCCAACTGCATTTAAAAATTTTTCTTTATCCAGTTCAGCAAAATAGTTAACAGTTCCCTCAAATAAATCTTGCCAAGTCTCTACATTAAGTCTTTTACCTTTTATTTTTATTGCAATGGGTTTTTTCCCAGGGATATAGTTTTGAAATGAACTTTCTATTTCTTCAGAAGTATTTTCTAAATCTATATCTATATCTATAGTATTTTTCATATCTTTTAACTCATCTATTATTCTAGTTATAAAGTCTTTTTCCTCTTTTGATATTTCTAAATAATTTAACTTTTTAAATAAGCTATTGAGCTTTTCTTCATACTTATTTATAGATAATATGAGCATTTCTTCTCTTATTTTATATATTTCATTTAATATTATATCATTCATTTAAATTCCCTCTCTATTAGTTGTTCTTCTATTAATTATATTATACCATGTTAATTTTTTCGAGGGAATTTACCTCTTTTGATTTTTAACTTTACACTCTAACATATATTTTATTAAAAATAATACTCCTACAAGTACTAGCAATACACATGAAAATACTGCTAAAGACATATTATGTATTAACAAAAGTTCTATTTGTTTAATATAATTTAGTTCATTTATAGTTATGTTTCCATCTAAGGTTTTTCCTTCCATAAGATATATGACTATAAATGTAACTAATATGTATATAACTATAAAAATAAAAAATCGAATTGGAAAAAAATATGTCAACAATTTTTTTAGATGTTTTAATTTTTCTTCATAAAACGATTTGCTTCCTTTGACACATGTAAAAATTTTTTTCATTTTTACCACTCCAAAATTAGTATAAGTACATGATTTCACTTGATATTACTAAACCTCTTTAATTTTTCTTTTATAATCAAAATAAGTTTATAAACATTTAATTACTGTTATAAACTTATCTTGATTATTTATTATATTTATCTATTATACTTTTTACCTTTTAATATTCTTGTTTCAGATACACATGCAGCAAGTGTACCTGAAGCTTAGTTTTATTTAGCAATTAATTCAGATTAATATTTATCTCATTTTGTTGTTATTCATCTTCAGAAACACATTTACATTCTTCTATGCAAGAACTATCTTTTTCATAACACATAAGAATAAGTATATGAAATATATTAATACATCCTAACAAAACAGCAATAATCATTTCAATATCTACTAAAGATACTTTTAATATTCCAAATATCTTTAATACTGCAAAAACTAAAAGAAAAATTGCTAATGTTAACTTTAATAGGTCAAATGTAACACTATCTGCTTGTCTTAAATTCTCGAAAAACTCATCTTCAATTTTCTCTGAATCTTTTGGTTTTTTAAATATAAAAGGTATTTCTAATAATAGAAAAATTACAAAAGGAATATTAAAAATAGAATATTTAAATGAAAGCCCTAAAAAAATCCATGTCATACCTGATATTACTCTACACCAAATAGTCCTTTTTCTAAAATCCATTGTCTCTTTTACTCCTTTACCCACTATAATCACGTCCTTTTTTAAATCCCTGTTTTAAATTTAATATAGCTCTTAAATAACAAATTTTTAACGTCTTTATTTCTTCACTCCTCATTTTTAAATCCTTTATCAATTTTTAAAATAGAATCAATACATATTTTTATTTCATCATTTGCCATGCAATTCATAACAATAAAATCTCTTAATATTTCCTGGCTTTCGTCTTCTAGAGATAATAGATTTTTTAATATATTTTTTACATTTTCGCTAGTATCTAATGTTTCAACAAATTGACTAATTAAATCAATATTTTCACTGATATCGTCCCCCCCCTTTACAAATAAAGTTATTATCCTTTTTTAATCTTAAAGTTATCTTTATTTATTTTTAATTCTTTCTATTAAATATTTATAATCATCTTCAGACATATATTTATGAAATAATTCATATCCATCTATTTTTTTCTTTGAAACAAAAAGCTCTTTTATTTTTTTTAACCTATTTATTAATCTATTCAAATCTATCATCCTTTAAATTATAACTATCTCTATTCATAGCATCTTCTACATCTTTTTCTAGACCTTGTGTTTTTAGAACTTTAAAAACTGATTGACATATTCTTAGTCCAATTTCTATAAATTCTTCTTTTTCTTTTTCATCTTCTAGATTAAACTCATCCATAAAATTTGCACTATATTTAAGTACATTTAATTTTTCTTTAGATAAATCATTTGATTTACTAACCGCTAGATTCAAAAGCATTAATATTCCCTCCAGTTTTTTACTAAATAGTTTTTTAATATATCAACTATCTGATAATGCCTTTTATTTCTGATAGTTGTATATTTTTCTTTATAGGTCAACTTTTAACTACCCTTTATTGTATTTGGAAGTTAACCCATTCAACAAAATCTATTTCATTCATTTTAAGTAAAAAATCAATTTTTCCATTTAATATATCTTCATATTCACCTTCAGCTTTACTAATAGAATCATCTATACTTTTATTAGAATCATAAAATGTCTTTGCTCTCCCAACTATATAATTGATTCTTGAATAATTTATCATCTCTCTACCTCGCTATTTAACCAATTTTCGGCTTTTATGAAACATACATCTTGGTTTAAACACATTTCATTTTTACAATTATAACAGTCACAATAAAAATCTATCTTACATAATAATTCAGACAATTCTTTTACATTAATATTTTTTACTTTTTCAAAATTTGTCATTTTTATCATCTCTGCTTCTCAATAAATTATATTTATTATTAGTTTCTAAATCCAATATCTTAACTCTAGAGTCTTCTGATATGATACATATATTAGTTTTATCACATAGTATACTTATACAATCAATTACCCCTTCTAATATCTCTTCCCTGTCATTCATAATTAGTCATCCTTTATTATTCTTTTGTTTTTCATCTTTGTACTTATTAACAGATTCAAATTCTTTATAAGCTTTATCAATAGCAATAAAAATGTTTTCTCCTTTATCATAAATCTCTTTTGCTCTTTTTAATTTATAATCAATTAATGGATTTTGCATTTTATCCTCCATATATTAAAAAACTTTATCTTTAATTCACTAAAGTTATTAAATTGTCATTTTACTAACTTCTATACACCAGTTTGGAGAAACAGAATATGGATAACCTTCTTCAGATTCTTTAAAGCTATAGCTCCTTTTATCTAGGTCATTTTCGCTTATTGTAAATTCAATCCCATCAACTGATTTCATCCAATAATTATTCATATTCTTAAGAGAATTGATTCCCAAAATAGTATATATATTATTTTGTCTATCCAAATATTTTTGTTTATCAAATACATATGTTTTTCCTATTTCAAATCGCAAACTCTTTCCCTCCCTTTAGGTGCTAAAATTAAAACTTTAGTTTTTTATATCTTTTAATTGATAAATATCATTAATTTCACCACAATTACAACATTTCCATCTTTCTTTTGTTCTATTTTCCTCATTAACATAAAAGTATTCTGCAAACTCTTGTTCTTCTATACCTTCACAGTGAATACAATCTAATGTAATTTTATTACCTTTATCATACATATCTTTTAATCTCCCTTATTATAATGTTAATATTTTCTTATCCTTAGCTTCTTTGAGCCAAATAGGTAACTCTTTCATAACATTTTCATACAATTCTGTATCTGATATTTCATTTATATCTTTCAAAGAGAAAAAATTAGCATTGTCTATTACTCTTCCTGGTATATTATCTAATAACTCTAGAAATTTAAACCTTTCATTTCCGACACCTACAAATTGCCAAAAGATAGGTTTATCAGAAGCTTCTATTATTATTTTTTTAGCTTCTTCTTTATCAGAGTTGTCTCCATCTGTAATAAAAATCACATATGTTGGATTGTTATTCTTTTCAATATTCATTGTAAAATTAATAACATCTTTCATGATTGGAGAATAATTAGTTCCTCCATATACATACTTATTGTATAAATCATTTTCTTTAACATAATTAAAAAAATTATCCATAGTTACATTTTTTTCTTTAAAAAATTTATGATTAAACAAATAAAGCTTTAGCTCCCCATCATCATCAAATTTAAGAGCCATTGGTAGTAATCTATTAATAACATTTTGAATTGTGCCATTTATATACAAGTTTGAAGTTGAACCAGAAGCATCAATTACTACAATGACATTAAATTTAACATTATTTATTCCATTGAACTCTTTTTTTGTTAAACATATATTGCTTATAGCTTTTTTTCTTAAATCAACTTTAGTTTTTGCTGATTCTAAATCCATACCTAAATTTTTATTAGGTTCATCATGATTTTTTTTGTTTTTAAAATTAAATATATTCTTCATAGCAATCTCCTTAGTTTTAATTAAAGCTTTTATTATGATTTATTGATTTCATTTTTATATCTTCTTCTAAATTTAAAAGCTCAATTATTAAACTACTTTTTAAGCAATCCTTTTCATAAAGCTCTCTTATCCAGTAATAAAATTTATACTTATATTCAGTTGTATAAACATAAGTAGGTAAATTATCATAATCACTTAGTAGTTCATCAAATTTTTTTAAAGCTAAATTAACATTAATTTGATTCATATATTCCCCCTTTATATTGTTCAAATCTTGAGCAACTTCTAAAAATTATTTTATTATTAACCCATCGTTGTAATTTTCTAATTTCTTTATCAGAGTTATCTTTGTCATATATCATTATGAATGGGTCATATCCTAGTTCTTTTAACTTATAAACTCTATATAAGTTTTCTTCCATTGTAGTATTATAATTAACTAATACATACACTTTAAGCTTTTCATATCCAAAGTTAGTTTCTTTTTTAAACCATTTTAATTTAGGAATTATTTTATCAGTCTCTCCCATGAAATCCCAAGCAAAATGAATCCTATCTATCTTAATTCTTTTTATTTTTTCTATATTCTCTTCAGTCAATAGCCTAGCATCTAGACCTTGTGAGAAGTCTACATATGCTTTTGTATAAATTAACTGCTCCAATAACTCTAGATGTTCTTTAGAAGCTAATAAATTAGCATCTAATAATTTTATCTTTCTTTGACCATTCCAAAACTCATCTATATCTGCAACCTTTTTAGCTCTTATACCCTCTTTTTCTGAAACAATACAAAATGAACATTTTCGAGGACATCCTCGTGTTAAAAATCCATATGATGTATCCTTTATGTTATATAAACTATAGTCAGGATATTGATGCTCTATTTTATTATCTAAGCTTTCTCCTCCAGATGGATAATAGTAACCTGTCCCACCTTTTATAATCTTTTTAGCTTTTATATTCCAAATATAATCTTTGGAATTTGTAAATACTTTACTCATATATACTGTATCTATATTTGTTGAGAATAGAGGTTGGTACCATTCAATACTATTTCCTTGTTGTTTATGCCATGACGATAATTTCATGAGTGGTAAATTTGGAAAATTATGTCCATCAACATCAATTAATCCTACTTTCAATAAAATCAAATCCCCCTTAAAGTTTTATGTATATCTTTTCCATCATTTTTATACCTTATAGTAAAGTACTTATTAACTATTTCTTCTATTCTATTGTAAGAATGATTATTAGAAATTATCTTTTGTATTTTTTTATTAACATCAAAACTTTTTAATACTAATGCCTTTCTTTGATATTCTTCTGATACACATCTGAAATAATCTATATATGGTGAACTAATAATATATAGCTCTGAATGAACATCTTTTATTATGTATTTTCTTTTTATATGTTCACTATTAAAAACACTTAAATCTATTTTTTTTATATAATCTTCTCCTTTTATATATGTATATAATTCTTTAGCAAAATTTAAATAACTTTCTGTAAAACTATTCTTATCAAATTTAACAATAAATGTATGACAAGAATAATAATATCTAGATACAATTAGTGTGTATTTATACATAACTACTCCTTATATTATGATTTGCATATTTAGTAGATTTTTATTTTCATACTTATTTCCTATAATTTCACTTTTATCAAGCCAATAAATTAAATCTTTTCTTATATATTCACTATTTAAAGGTTTTACATAAAAGCCAAGATGCTTATTTCCACATGGTTGATGATATTCTCCAAATTCAATTATTCCAAATCCTGCATACTTACTTTTTAATATATCTCCCATACATGCTTCTTTACCTTTAGAGTCATATCTATCTGTATAGAATAATATACATTTTCTATTAGCTCCTAAGGGTATTTGGTCATGCTCATACATAATTTTTTTATCTTCATCCCATATTTTACATTTTGAAAAAAACATATCAATATTCCTTTCTTAATTTCAATTATTTAAATAATTCGCTTACTATATTTTTAAATTGTAAATAATAAATATATAGGAACCACTAAAAAAAGTAATAAAATCATTACAACACATACTATATCTACATATTCAGAGTTTTTCGCTGACATATATTCTTGTTTACTTGAAATAAAGTCATTTATTGACATTAGAAATAATACAGGATTATTACTTCCACATTCTTCATATATAATTAATTTTTCAGGTCCTTGCTCTTTACCATGATATAAGTTACCTTCTTCATTTTTATATATTAATGTGTACAATTCATTAGATTTATTTAAAGCTTTAAAATGTTTATCTTTGCATATTGATTGTCTTGTATTTTCATTATGAATGTCTTGTAATTTATCATTTTCAACTGGTAAACTTATTCCTACCACTTTATATCTTTTATACATTCCATCTTGATATATATAATCGGTTTTTACTATATCACTCATTTTACCTCCTTATATTTGATACTTAATAACTAGTATAAGAATAGAAACCACTGTAACAGTAAGAAGAAATATCGAAGCAAATATAAGTTTTAAAGCTTCTATATTTTTTGCTGGAGTAAACATTTCATTTGATGAAATAAATTTCTTTATTGATATAGCAAATGCTCCTAAAGAATCATACAGGTTTTTATATATAACTAATTGTTCAGGATTTTGTTCTTTATCATGATATAATTTACCTTTAATATCTTTGTATATATTGAGTTTAGAAAAATTTGATTCATATTTAACATAAAAAGAGCTATATTTATAAACCTCATTTTTCATATTTTCATCATATATACTTTGTAGTTTAAATTTGTCAACAGGAATACTTGTTCCTATAGTCACACATTTATTTTCATTATTAATATTTTTATAAAGAAAACCATTTCTTACTGTATTTTTCATATTATAACTCCTATATTCCAAATATAATTCTCCACATGATGAAGATTATTAAAAACGAAAGTATCAAGGTTACAATGTTATCAAGTAAACCTATAGACGAAGAAAAAGGATTTATATTATTTGTTTTTTTATCAATCATATAAGTGAATTTCTTTAAATCCATTGCTAATATATAATTAGAGTTAATTGTATTTGTATATATAACTAACTTACTTGAATTTTCTTCTTTATCATGATAATAATTATTTTTTTTGTCTTTATATATTGCTATATTTGAAATAAATTCACACTTACATATATTTCTTTCTAAATTTTTATCATATATTTGTTGTAATTTATGTTGTTTAATTGGTAAACTTATTCCAATAGTTTCATAAACCTCATTATTCTTAATATCTTTATAAGTAAAAGGGTATTTTATCATTTAATTTCTCCCTAATTGATTTAAATTCTTTAAACTAACCAAAAGAACCATACTAAATATGGGTTTGGTTCTTTTGGTTTTATATGAAATCTATATTATTTAAGAAAAAAAGCTTACATTCTTAAGAACTACATTTATAGTTCCATCTGGATTATTTGTTATTCCATATTTCATTGGGTCTTCAAAATCTGATAGATTTCCTTTTAATTCAAATCCATTATCTGTTTTTATGTTTCTTTTTTTAAGTTTTTTCTCTATCCATTTTTTATCAACTTCAAAGCTTTTATCTACATCCTTTTCCTCTAAATGGTCTTTTAAACTTTCTTTTAACTCTTTATCATCTATATGATTTTCAATAAAAACATCAATATCTATATTGTTTTTTTCTTTTAACTCATAATTTAAGATACTTCTTAAATCTTCTGCTTTTTTTATATCATCATTAAGAGCATTAGTTATCCAATTTTCAACTGTATTTTTAAACATTTTTGTTTTATATTTATCATCGTATACTCTTTCTGCACTTAAAAAATCTGTAACAAATTTTGATTCTAAATTTTCTTTTTCAGCTTCTTTATCCAAAAGCATTAGATGATATTCATCATTTATTCCACTTATACCTATCACTGCTGCTTGTTTATGACTCACAACCTCTGAAATAGCAACCTCATTTGGAGTCATTTGGATATTAAATTTATCATCAGTATAGTTTATTGAATGATTATATAACCTTTTGTAATCTAGCTTTAATATGGCTACATTAGTTTCGCCTTTTGTTGAGTATAAGCAAATTGCTAAATCGCAAGAATCTATGTCTGGAGCTAGTGACATAATCTCAAATAGATATGATGCTATTTCCTTTGAATTGTCTATGAATGATTCTCTGTCATAAATAATTTGTTCACAACATTTTTTTATTAAATTATCATTATAGTCTTTAAAAATACCTTTTCTTAAACTATCATCCCTTAAAACCTTTTTTATTGCTCTTGTAAAAAATATCTCCATATCTTGATTTATTCTTCCTTCAAAATCATTCAATACTGGAACATCACTATTTTTATCCAAAACATGTATTATAAATTTTTCTATTACCATCTAGTAACACCATCCTTTTATTTTAGAATTTCTATTACATTTTTAATAAAAAATATGTAGTATATTATTTTTTCTTTACACCAACTTAGGATACTTTATAATCTATAGTTTCCACATATATACCTTCTACACTTAAATTCCTCTTTTGTAGGATTGAATAATTCAGAAGCTTTAATATTTACACATTCAGTATTATTTAAAATTCCCCACCAAATATTATCAATATTATGATAGACTTTTACTCTTTGAAGTCTTCCATTATATCTAAAGTATTTTATATCACCATTAAAAATAGTTTTATTATCTCTATCAATATTATTTAAATTGTTGTCACATGTAGTTCCATCAAGTTCTTCTAAATCAAAACATATATCATTTTGTAAATGGTACTCTGACATTGCATAATCATATTTAATTCTGTTAACAGCTAATTTAAAATCTATATCTACAATATATATAGCTTCAGGAACAAGATTTTCTATAAATTCAGCTATTTTATTTGTTTCATTTATGTACATAAGTCTTGTTAGATAAGAAGCTCTATCAAACTCAAAATAATAATTATCTTCTTTATTATTTAAATTATTACTTTGAAAAAACTGAATTAGAAATCCAGTTCTAAATACAGTTGCAATAAACTCTAAGTCTCCTTTTATTCCATATACTCCTCTTTTGTCTTCTTTACTATATTCTGAAATTATATGATGCAAAAACTTTTCTTTATCTTTTATATAGTAGTCTATAAAAGTACAATATTTATTGTTTGGATTAGATAGCTGTTTAAGAATAATATTTTTTTTAGATAAGCTATTAAATTTCATATCGTTATTATTAGAAATATTAAATCCTCTTTTTTTCATAAAACTCAGTACCTTCTCTAGAAGAATATAATGTGATAAATTGAAAATCTCTTTATTACTAAATTTTTCATCTGTATTATTTATAAAGCTAAAGCTAAACAACTTTTTATTTGTTTTATATGAGTAATTTCCCATACATTACCCCCTCGTTTATTAATATAATTACTTAACTCCAAAAAGGAGCAGCTTCAAAATTCTTTTCATTATTAAAGATTTCAACTATATGATAATTATGTAATGTTCTATTTTTATACTTTTCTAACCAAGTAATAAACGCTCTCTTGTATTCTATTGTGTATACATGGTCTGGCAATCCATTCCATGTCCTTAGTATTTCATCAAATTTTTTAATTGCTTGTAAGTTAGTTATTTTACTCATTTTTTCTCCCCCAAACTTAAGAAATTTATTTTATTTGTGCTAAACTCATCCAATCTCTTTAGATGTATATAAATAATATTGAGGATTAAGCATACTTATTTCTTCTAATGTATCATTGTAAAATCTACAAATACCTTTAACTTCTTCAATACTAACTTCAATATATTCATCTGTTTTATTTACTATAATGCCAATAATATGGTTCTTATTTCTAAACTCATGATTATATTCACTGCATTTCAAATATACAATTTGTCCTTTCTTTAATTCATTATTCATAGTTACCACCTCTAACAATTAACAGCCTCAAATTCTTCTAATGCATTTAATATTTCCTTGGACAATCTTTTTCTTATTTTCCCATCTTCTTTATAAAAATTATCTTTATACAAAGTAATTTCTTTAGACTTAACAAAATATTCTCCATCTAAAATACTTCTATAAAATATCTTTATTTGTGTAGCTTGTACATTCTCTGTTATTTTTAGATATTCATTTCCTACATAACCTTTAATTACTTTTATCTCTATTGTATTTTTATTAAAATCTTTTCTATTTTTAACTGTATAAAAACCATTATTTGTTAATATATTTTTATTTATTATTCCAACTTTAAATGGTATACCTGAATCAAACATATTATTCTCCTCTCATATATATATATTAATTTAATATATATATAATATTTACTGTATATACATATATCTAAGCTTATATCTTATATAGTAAATAATAATCATATTAATAAATATTAAATATCTTATTTATTATTTATATCTTATTAGCTATTTTTATAATTCCAGAATTCAATATAGAGTTTGGTGTCATATTTTTATGAATAATTAATTCTCTTATTTTTAATATTTCACTTTCAGTCAAATTTCTTTCAATCTTCTTTGATATATAGTACTTTGCGTTATAACTCCTATTTGTATATAAAAGCATCCTTCTCCCTTCAGCATCTAAATTTTTATATCTTTCTTCTCGGTAATGCTTTAATGCTTTTGGGCTACAAATCTTACATCGTGAAGAGTGTTTATTTTTGGATAAAGAAGAATAAAAGCTTGATAAAGGCTTTACAATACCACAATAAGGACAAATCTTTACATTATTATTTAAAAATTCAAGATAAGTTTTATCTTTTGTCAATTTATTCAAAATAAAATTATAATATTCTTCTTTATTTTCTTTTTTTTGGAAATCAATTCTTACAAGTTCATATATATAGTTATTAAGCTCCTCTCCTTTTAAATATCCTGATACTTCAAAACTCTCAAGTATAGCTTTAAAAATACTATTACATTTTTCTCTATAATATTTAATCATAATAAACTCCCCCTAGAATCTATATAATGTATTGCATTTAAATCATATCTTTAGTTTTAAATACAATATATTATTAATGTATATATATATTTCTTATCTTTTATATAATAGGTTTCTATTAAATGATATTTCTATTATTTCTTTAAAATATATATTTTCTGTATATATATCATTTTTTCTTATCTCATATAGAAATTTTTCTCTCTTTTCTTTGTTATATATATCTGTATAAGATATATGTCCATTAAAATATGTAAAATATGAATTATTCTTTATTTTTATATCAAATATTTTTCCATTCTTATTTATTTTTATATTAAGTGTTTTTCTTGTTTTATCTGATATTATTCTAGATATATTTCTTAATTTTTTTGCATTATCATCATTATTAAATATATCTAGTTGTTTTTTTATATTTTCTATAAATTTTAGATTTAAGTACAATTCCTTACTATTCTCTTTAATACATATAGTTGCTTCTTTTTCTACTTCATCATTGAAATTGATAATAGAATTATATATTTTAGTCAAACTAATTTTACTTGTATTGTAT
>NZ_JAGWCT010000117.1:0-12151 GCF_020657815.1 Clostridioides sp. ZZV15-6597
CTTAGGCAAGGCGAGGTTCAGTGAAGAAGGAAAAATCTCGATATGGATATATTTGACCATATTTTGAGTAGCAGGAAGATTGATGTCTAAGGATTACGCAAAATTGGCATTAGAAATGCATGAAGTTAATAAAGGGAAAATAAATGTAGAAAGTAAGGTAGAAGTTAAAACTAAGGATGATTTATCAACAGCATATACACCAGGTGTTGCAGAACCTTGTCTAAAAATACATGAAAATCAAGAGGATGTTTATAGATATACTTCTAAAGGTAATTTAGTAGCAGTAGTTAGTGATGGAAGTGCTGTACTTGGATTAGGCAATATTGGTGCTGAAGCAGCTATACCTGTTATGGAAGGTAAATCTATATTATTTAAGCAATTTGGAAATGTAGATGCTTTTCCAATATGTTTAAAGACTAAAGATGTAGATGAAATAGTTAAGTCTGTGGAATTAATGGAACCAGTATTTGGAGGAATAAATTTAGAGGATATATCTTCTCCAAGATGTTTTGAAATAGAAGATAGATTAAAAAAATCTTTGAGTATACCTGTTTTTCATGATGACCAACATGGTACTGCAATAGTAGTGGCAGCAGCAATAATAAATGCAATAAAGTTAATTGAAAACAAAAGAATAGAAGATTTAGAAATAGTTATAAATGGAGCAGGTGCTGCAGGTATAGCAATAGCAAAAATATTACTTAAAATGAATGTTAAAAATATAGTACTATGCAACAGAAGTGGTGCGTTGGAAGCTAACATGGAAAGATTAAATTTGGTTCAAAAAGAAATGTTAGATGTAACTAATATAAGAAATGAAAAAGGTTCTTTGAAAGATGTTATAAAAGGTAAAGATGTATTTATAGGTGTTTCAGGTCCAAAAACTGTAACAAAAGAAATGGTTGAAAGTATGTCTGAAAAACCAATAATACTAGCAATGGCAAATCCTACTCCAGAAATAATGCCAGAAGAAGCAAAATTAGGTGGTGCGTTTATAATGGGAACTGGTCGTTCAGATTTCCCTAACCAAGTTAATAATGTTTTAGCATTCCCAGGAATATTTAGAGGGGCACTTGATGTGAAAGCTAAAGAAATAAATGAAGAAATGAAAATAGCAGCTGCATATGCAATTGCTAATACAATAACTGATGAAGAAATATGTCCAGAATATATATTACCAGATGTATTTAATAAAAATGTAGTAAAAAACGTTGCTGAAGCAGTTAAAGAAGCAGCAATAAAAACTAAAGTAAATAGAATATAACTTTTATTTAAGAATTAAAAATTTAAGTGAGTAAATAAAATATAGACTAATAGAATTTATATCTTAATATATAATTTTATTAGTCTTTTTATTTTTAATATGACATAATCATGTCATATTAATATTGCTATAATTTAAATATGGTTAGGAGCCAAAGAAAAATATACAAGGAGTGATTATAATGGAAGAAACTAGATTTTGTCAATGTTGTGGTATGCCAATGGGATGTACTAATGAATTGTATGGAACAAATAAAGATGGAAGTAAAAGTGATGATTACTGTAGCTATTGTTTTAAAGAGGGTGAATTTACTGCTGATATAAGTATGGAAGAGATGATAGAAATCTGTATACCTCCTATGGTTCAAAGTAATAAAGGTATGACTGAAGATGAAGCAAGAAGTATGATGAATAATTTCTTTCCAACATTAAAGCGCTGGAAATAAGCTTATACAAATTCAATAACTCATATAAAATTCATTAAAACTTAATACTATAAACACATTAACTCTATATACTAATATTATTATATTTTATTAAATAATGTATTGGAGGAGTTAAAATGAAAAATTTTATTGAGAAGTTGAAAAAAAGTTTTGGAGTGAAGCAATTTAAAAAAATATCAAAAGTTTCAATTATAATGTATTGCTTATCTATTTTGTTGGCTATTTATGGCATATATGTATTTATAAATTGTACTGAATATATATATACTATGCTATCTACAAAACAATTAACAGTCACAGGAAATGAATATACCATTATAAATTATTATATGAGTAACTTTAGTCAGTATATAATATTTGCTATTTTACTTGCATCAATGGGATTTGTAATACAAAAGCTAGGGCATATGAATTTCGATAAGATGGAACTTAGTGGTAACTATTCAACAAATATTAGAAATATAAGTGATATTTCTATAGGTAATGGTAAAGATAATGAAATGTTTGATAAAGGCAGTATTGAAAATAGTATTTTAAAAAGATAAATAACACAAATATATAAAATATGATTAAATAAAGCTTAGAATACTTAGTGTATTTTAAGCTTTTTTAATTATTAAGATTTCAAAGTATTAAATTAATGATATAAAATCATATAAAAATAATTTTAAAATATTTAAATCATTGATTTCAAGGTATTATATTTTTAAAAGAGTAAAAATATAATAAGTTAGGTATATAATATATGAAAAGTAAAAAATAAAAAAATGGAAGTGATTGAGATGAGTAGTATATTGTTGGTTGAAGATGATTTAAGTTTGATATATGGATTAGAATTTTCTATACAAAAGAATGGATTTAGTGTTGATGTAGCAAGAACAGTAGAAGAAGCATTGCAAATGTACAAAGAAAAAAATTATGATTTACTGCTTTTGGATGTATCCTTACCTGATGGTAATGGTTTTGATATTTGTAAAAAAGTAAGAGAAGTTTCTAATGTGCCAATTATATTTTTAACTGCTTCTGATGAAGAAGTAAATGTAGTGATGGGGCTTGATATGGGTGGAGATGATTACATAACAAAACCTTTTAAATTAAATGAGTTAATTTCAAGAATAAAAGCTTTACTTAGACGTTATAATTTTACAAATGAAAATGTAACTGAATTAAAATCAAATACTATTACTGTTAAATTACTTGAAAATCGTGTTTTTAAAAATGAAATTGAGCTGGAGCTTACTACAGCAGAATATAAATTATTGTTCTTATTTATGAAAAATAAAAATATTGTACTTACGAGAAAAAATATATTGGACAAGTTATGGGATGGGAATGGTAGTTTTGTAGATGATAATACTCTATCAGTATATGTAAGAAGGCTGAGAAATAAGATTGAAGATAATCCAGAAAATCCAAAATTTTTATTAACAATTAGAAGAATGGGTTACAAATGGAATGTTATAAAGTGAGGGTGTTAATATGAAGATATTTTCTAATAAAGACATAAAAATATTTTTTTTGGCGATTATATCCATTTTATTGATGTTTATAGTAGTGGGTCAAATAGTAATTATAAATATAACTAAGGATTATAAAAGGGAACTGGTAGAACATGATTATAATATAGCTGGATACTTATATAGTATGGGTGTTGATAAATCAAAAATACCAGCAGTATTTACTACTAATGAAGATAAGTATATTTTAAAAGGAAAAGAAATCTTAAATACAGCTGGATATGACTTTGATACAGATAATAGTTTTATGCCAAGTGTGAAATTGTTTCAAAGTAAATATATAAAAACTATGTTTCTGTATTTATTTGTGTTCTTTACTATGATTATTTTTATATTGTATGTGTATTTTTTTAGGCAACAAAACAAGATAGAAGAAGCTAGTTATAAAATTGATTCATTTATGAATGGAAATATAAATGTACGGTTAAATACTTATGAAGAAGGTAGCTTATCAAAGTTATTTGGTTCAATAGATGCTATGTCAACATCTCTAAACACGCATATATTGAAAGAAAAACAGAATAAAGAATTTCTTAAAAATACAATTTCAGATATATCACATCAACTAAAAACTCCACTTACAGCATTGATGATGTATAATCAGATATTGCAAGAAGAGATTCATAATAGTGAAGTTATTGAAGGTTTTGTCCAGAAGAGTCAAAATGAATTAGAGCGTATAGAATCATTGATACAAAATTTATTAAAGATTACAAAGATAGATTCAAAGACAATAATTCTTAACAAAAATAGTGTTAACATAAAAAAAATGATTACTAAAATTTTATATAGTTTTGAAACTAGAGCGGAAAAAGAAGGAAAGATTATATCTATAAGAGGCCTAGAAAATACAAACTTATTTTGCGATTATGAATGGATGTCAGAAGCTTTAAGTAATCTTATAAAAAATGCATTAGATAATACAAAAGAGAACGATAAAATAATGATAGAGTGGATTGAAACACCTATAACAACTATTATTTCAGTAAGGGATACTGGAAATGGAATTCATATTGAAGATATACATCATATATTTAAAAGATTTTATAGGAGTAAGTTTTCAAAAAATAATCAAGGTCTTGGACTAGGGTTGCCACTAGTCAAAGCTATCATAAAACAACACAATGGAACCATCACTGTAGAAAGTAACTTTTCACAAGGATGTACATTTACTATAAGTTTTTCAAAGCTTACTAATATGTAAGATAGGATACATCTTACAGTAAGGTGTATGAATTATTATGATATTAATCAATTAGAAAGGTGAGAGAGCAAATGGATATTCTTGTGGTTAATAATTTATGTAAAACATATGGAAATGGATACACAAAAGTAGAGGCGTTAAAAGATGTATCATTTACAGTTTCTAAGGGAGAATTTGTGACTGTAGTTGGAGAATCTGGCTCAGGTAAGAGTACATTATTAAATCTTTTAGGAGGTCTTGATACTCCAACTTCAGGAAAAATCTTTATTGATGGTAAAGAAATATGTTCAATGAAAGAAGAAAAACAGACTATTTTTCGACGTCGTAATATAGGATTTATATTTCAATCATATAATCTTATACCAGAATTAACTGTGGAACAAAATATAGTATTTCCTTTACTACTAGATTACAAAAAACCAGATACTATTTATCTAGATGAAATATTGACAATTTTAGGTCTTAAAGATAGAAAAAACCATCTTACAAATCAATTATCTGGTGGTCAGCAACAAAGGGTTGCAATTGGAAGAGCACTGATTACAAAGCCATCAATTATATTGGCAGATGAGCCAACGGGAAATCTTGACAGTAAAAATAGTAGTGATGTAATTTCACTTTTAAAAGTGACAGCAGAAAAATATAATCAAACTATTATTATGATAACTCATAATACAAATATAGCTTCTACAGCAGATAGGATACTACAGGTTTCTGATGGAGTGCTTAAAGACCTGGGGGTGAATAGAGAATGAGAAGCTACTTAGAACTAGTACCACAGTATGCAAAGGTACATAAGAAAAAAAATAAAACTACAATTTTATGTATTGTCATTGCAGTATGTTTAGTTACTGCTATTTTTGGACTAGCAGATATGGCTATACAATGTCAAAAAGTACAATTTATTAAGGATGATGGAAATTGGCACATAGTACTTAAAAATCTTAATGAAGAAGCTATATCAAAAATAAGTGGTAGAGTAGATATAGCTCACCATGGGAGAGGACAAGTTGCTAAAAATGGAGAATTTAAATCAAGGGAGATTTTGATACAAGGCTTAGATGAAGATTTAGCAAAACAATTAGGTCTAGAAATAATAAAAGGGCGTTATCCTGTTGGAGAGAATGAAACTTTAATAGATATAGATGCAGTTAAGGAATTTAATTTAAAAGTAGGAGACTTTATAAAAGTAAGGTTGGCAGATGGGAGAGATAAAAACTATAAGATAGTAGGCGTATATTCATCAATGGCAGGATTAAAAGCCTCAGATAAACATGGATTGATGCTTTCAATACTAGGTATACAAGCTATTGAAAAATCAGAAACATATAATAATTATTATATTACATTTAAAGACAGAGTTAATATTAGAAAAGCAACCTCTGATATTAAAAACACCTTAGACTTAAGTGATAAACAAGTTGGTAAAAATGAAAAATTACTTTCTATTATAGGTCAAGGTGACTCTGATTATTCTAAACCACTTTACTTGACAGCAGGAGTACTTTTTATACTTGTGTTAATAGCAAGTATTATCATGATATACAATAGTTTTAATATGGGTGTAATAGAGAGAATAAAATTTTTTGGACTATTACGTTGCTTGGGAGCATCAAAACTCCAAGTCAAAAAATTTGTTGTTTTAGAAAGTTTAATTCTAAGTGTAAAGGCTATTCCAATAGGGTTGTTATTAGGAAGTATTGTAACCATTATAGCCTCTATATTTCTCAAATATGTGAATACAGAGTTATTTGGCTCTATGCCAATTTTAAAGGTTAGCTTTATAGGTATTGTGTTTGGAATAATAGTAGGATTTTTAACAGTAATATTATCAGCTGTTGTTCCATCAAAAAAAGCTTCTCGAGTATCGCCACTAAGTGCTATACGTGGAAATCTAATGTTCAAAGAAATTTTAACTAATGAAAAAGCAAGTAAAATTGCTAATGCAAGAAGTTCTAAAATTGATACTTCTATGGGAATAAATCATGCTTTTTCAAGAAAAAAATCTTTTATACTTATGACTTCTTCATTTGCTATTAGTATTGTGTTATTTTTAGGTTTTAGTGTATTTATAGACTTTATGTATCAAGCACTTAAACCTATAAAGCCAGAAGCTGCTCATATATCTATTGTTGACCCTGATTTTAAATCTGTTCTTACTAAAGAAGATATTAATGAAATAAGTAATATCAAAGGAATAAAAAAAGTATATAGTAGAATGATGACAGATATAGAGGCTACATATAATAATAAAGGGGCAAAATCTCAGCTAATTTCTTATGAAAAGAATCAATTTAACTGGGCTAAAAAGTATCTAGTAAAAGGGGAAATTAATGAAGAGAAATTAGAGTCAGAAAATCTTGGATTGGTAGAGGAAGGTCATGGGTTTAATATTGGAGATAAGATATATATTAAAAATGGAAATTCTAAGAAAGAGATAGAGGTAGCAGGTATACTTTCTTCAATTCCATTTGATGTTAAAGACAAATATATTGGAAATATTATAACATCTGAAAATACTTTTACAAATGTAACAGGTATAAAAGACTATATAATAATTGATACTCAAGTTGATGAAGATGCTCCTGGAAATTTAATTCAAAATATAAGAAGTGTGTTAGATGATACTTTAGAGGTTCGAGATAAGCGACAAGGTAACTTAGAAGCTAAAAATTCATTTTACACTATGGCAATTTTTGTATATGGGTTTGTATTTATAATTGCGATTATAAGTATGTTTAATATCATAAACAGTATGAATATAAGTGTTACAAGTAGAATAAATTATTATGGTATTATGCGTGCAATAGGCATGTCCAATAAGCAATTAAGAAAAATGGTAATAGTAGAATCAAGTACATATGCTTTAAGTGGGTGTTTATTGGGTAGTGTACTTGGATTAATATTACATAGGTATATATTTGTATCTTTAGTAACATTAAAATTTCATATAGAGTGGAAAATACCTTTTGATTTACTGTTTATCATTGTGGTGACTATGATACTAATAACTTTACTATCAGTAAGAAAACCAATTAAAAAGATTTGTGAATTAGACATAATAGATGTAGTAAATGCGCAATAAATATAGGTAGTAACTTAAATAAAAATCGAAGTAAATATGAAATAGAAAATATCTTTCATTTTTACTTCGATTTTTGTGTTATATAATTTACTTTAGATAAGTTCCATCTTCATCTTGATAAATTAAGTCTTTCTTCATAAGTACTCCAAGAGCACGTTTAAAATTTTTCTTACTTGAATTAAATAAGATAGAAATATCTTTAGGGTCAGATTTATCATTAAATTTCATATATCCATCTGAACCTTCTAAATAGCTTAAAATTTTATTTTCTAAGGTATCAAGTTCATCTTTTCTGTTTCCTCTAGGAGAAAGCCCTAATTTACCATCATCATATATTTTTATAACATGTAAATTTTCAAGAACATCTCCAGCTTTTAATTCTGTAAAGTATTCATTATGAAGGATTACACCAGCATATTTATTGTCAACACATATCATAGCAGAGTTGTTGGTTTGGAATCCATACACAACTCCATTTACCACATCTCCTGCATTGTAAGTATGGTCTGTCTCTAAATATGAATCTATATCTGTAGTAGCAGCTATTCTTCCACTTTTATCTAAATATATATAAAATAAATATTTTTCATCTCTAAACAATGGATAAGTCTTAGCTTTAAAAGGAACTAGTATGTCTTTTGTAAGCCCCATATCTATAAAAGTACCAATGTCTGTGTTATCAACTACTTTTAGATATGCAACATCTCCAACTTTAGCTAAAGGAGGTATTAAAGTTGCAGCAGTTCTATCCTCAGAATCTTTAAATATAAAAGCATTTACTTCATCGCCTATATTTATTTCATTTTTTCCTATTAATCTATTGTGAAGAAGCACATCGTCCTTTGTGTTATTAGTTTGTCCATCTAGGAAATATCCAAATTCTGTTTTTCTCTTTACTATAAGCTTATTAAAATCACCTATTTTTATCAAATTAAAATCATCCTCTCATTTTATATTTACAATTTAGTCATACTACTCTTATGTAGTAGTGTTTCACAGTATATGTATTAGTATTAGTGAAATTTATAATAAATAATGTAATTATTCATGTATTTTCAATTATTTAGCTTCTTATATAGTATAAACTCCAATTTCTTTTTTGTCTTTAGATTTTCCTAAAATTTTTACAAAATAAGTTAAAAGTATTGAAATAAATTTTCTTTTAAAGTATAATTGGTATATACCAAAATTGGTATATACCATATTGAAAAGTGGTGATTTTATGAAAATAGTAGATAAATCTAGTAATATACCATTGCATACTCAACTAAGTGCCATAATAAGAGAGATGATAGAAACAGGTGAGCTTAAAGAAGGTGATGCAATAATACCAGAAAGAGAACTTTGTAATATACAAAATGTAAGTCGTATGACAGTGAATAAAACTATTGTTGGCTTAGTTACAGAAGGTCTTCTTTACAGGGTACAAGGAAAGGGTACATTCGTCGCAAAGCAAAAAAAGAAGTATCAGTTCTCAAATGTAAAAGGTTTCACTGATGTAATGAAGGAAAAGGGAGTAAACATAAGAACGGATATATTATCCTTTGAGATGGAACTACCAGACGATTTAGTAAAAAGAAAGCTTGGAATAAGTGATAATACAACAAATATATATAAAATTATTAGACTTAGATATACAGATGGAGAGCCATTTGGATTAGAAATAGTGTATTTATCAGAAGAAATGTGCAAAGGTCTTACAAAAGGAATATTAGATAATTCTTCATTATATAGAATTTTGAATGAAAAATATGGCTATAAGATACAAAAAGCTGAGCAAGTAATGGAGCCAATTATACTTTCAGATGAAGAAAGTAAGCTTCTTGAAACAGAAGAAGGTTCTTTAGCCCTTAAACTTCATAGGAATTCTTATAATAAAGAAGGTAATCCTATAGAGTATACCATATCGATATTTAGAACAGATAAATATCAATATGAAATAGTATTGAGTGAGTAGGTGAATAAGGTGAAATGTTTAATTAATGGGAAAATAGTATTAAAGAATCAAATTTTAGAAAATAAAATATTAGTATTTGATGAAAAAATAATTGATATAGCTGATGAGATACCAAAAGATTGTGAAGTTATAGATGTTGATGGTAAATATATATCTCCAGGTCTTATTGACATTCATATACATGGAAATATGGGAAAAGACACAATGGATTCAACTGATGAATCTATTGAGACAATTTCAAAATCAATAATGAGACATGGTGTAACATCTTTTCTTCCAACCACAATGACAATGGATAAAGAGCATGTTTATGATGCACTTGAAGTTATTAAAAAAGCTAAAAGTAGAAAAACTGGAGGAGCTCAAGTATTAGGAGCACATTTAGAAGGACCTTTTATAAATGAAAATTATAAAGGGGCACAAAATGAAAAGTTTATAATAAATTCAAAATATGAATTTATCAAAGAATACAAAGATGTCATAAAGGTCATAACTTATGCTCCAGAAAAGGATATAGATTTTGATTTTACTAGAGAAATAAAAAGATGTACAAATATAGTTTTATCTATTGGTCACAGTAATGCAAGTTATGAGCAAGCTAAGGAAGCTATAAACTTAGGTGTAACAAATATAACTCATATGTTTAATGCAATGACTGGATTAAACCATAGAGACCCTGGAGTTGTCGGTGCAGCACTTACAACTGATGTATATAGTGAATTAATAGCAGATACAATCCATATAAATAAAGATTTATTTCAATTTATATTGAACAACAAAGGTAGAGAAAGATTGATTTTAATAACAGATTCTATTGAAGCAGGTGGACTTGAAGATGGAAATTATGCTCTTGGAGGTCAAAAAGTTATAGTTAAAGGTAATGAAGCAAGACTTGAAAATGGTGCATTAGCTGGTAGTGTATTGTCTTTAAATAAAATGGTACTTAACTTTCTAAATAATACAAACCTTAGAGTAAATGAAGCAATTAATTTAGCATCTTTAAATCCAGCAACATCTTTAGGCATAAATGATAAAAAAGGAAGTCTAGATATAGGTAAAGATGCAGATATAGCTGTGTTTGATGACAACTTAGACTGCAAGATGACTCTGTGCTTAGGAGAAGTAGTATACAAAAATATGTAGCATGTAAAAAATAAGCTTTAAAGAAAATAAAAGATATTTAAAAATAGTAATAAATTAAACTTATATCAGTGAAAGTATTAGCTAAAATTTAGGAGGAACAAAATGAGAGTATTAGTATGTAAAGATTATGATGGAATGAGTAAAAAAGCAGCTGAAATGATAGCGGCTCAAATAGTTTTAAAGCCAAATTCAATACTAGGATTAGCTACAGGAAGTACACCAATAGGTATGTATAGAGATTTAGTTAAGAAATATAATGAAAATATAGTAGATTTTTCAGATGTAATAAGCTTTAATTTAGATGAATACTACAAGTTGCCAATATCTAATGACCAAAGTTATGATTATTTTATGAAAGAAAATCTTTTTAATCATGTAAACATTAAGTCAGAAAATACTCATTTACCAAATGGAATGGCTGATGATATTGAAAAAGAATGTATGAATTACGAAGCTTCTATGGATAGAGCAGGAGGTATAGATGTACAAGTACTTGGAATAGGCCGTAATGCTCATATAGGTTTTAATGAACCTGATGATAAATTTGCAAAAAGAACTCATGTAGTTGAATTAACAGAGTCTACAATAGAAGCTAATGCAAGATTCTTTGAATCAAGAGAAGATGTTCCTAAAAAAGCTGTAAGTATGGGAATTGGTTCAATTCTAAAATCTAAAAAAATATTACTTTTAGCTTCAGGAGAAGAAAAAGCTGATGCAGTATATAAAACTGTTTATGGCGATATAACTCCAGAAGTTCCTGGTTCTATACTTCAACTTCATAAAGATACTATAGTTATAGTAGATGAAGCAGCAGCAAGTAAGTTAAACCCAGAAGATTACAAACTAGTATAAGAATACGAAAGATAATTCTAAAAGAATAGCTATCTTTGAATAATTTTGATTATTTAAAGATAGCTATTTTTATTTAAACTATTTAATATATATACTATTTCTTGTAAAAACTTGTTATTAAAAAATATCCAAATAATATATTAAAAATGGTTATGCTTAAGAATTTGTTATCAGTTATAATAATGCTACCTACAATTGGTAATCTTCCTATTCCAAAATTAAAGATTAATATAGGCATTGCTGATAGTAAAAGAAATGGTAAACAAAGAATAATCAATCTTGGTACATCAATACTCCAACTGCCATTTTTTCTATATTCATTAAGAAATGATTCAAATCCCAGCAATAATCCAATGGGAGCACATGAAATTAAATTAATAAAGATAAGCTTATTAAAGTTGAAGGCAAAGTCAGTTCGAGTTTGTACATAGTAGTCAAAATTCAGCTTTACAACTAAAAGATATAGAATAACTAAAATAATCAAAAATAAAAAATATCTAATTGACTTTTTCATTTTAAATTCCCCTTTCAAAAGAATTTTATCTAGTTTGATTTTGCTATAACTTAAATTTTATTGAACTGATTCAAGAAATATCTAAAATAGTTGAAGTAGTGAGATGAACAGATTTTAATATGCAAAAATTTATTAAAAAAACAATAAATTATAGTATTTAGTATAATTAT
>NZ_JAGWCT010000118.1:0-12125 GCF_020657815.1 Clostridioides sp. ZZV15-6597
ATATTAAGATATTTTAAAATATAAATTACCTATGGTAAAACTTGCATATAAAAAATAAAAATTTTATAATTATATTACAGATTATTTAAAATAAAACATCAAGTTATAAGTTGAAGAAAAGAGGATGTCATGAAGTTATTTCAGCAAAAAACACAAGTTCATAAATTTAAAAATTCAAAAGAATTTATAGAAGAATTCAAGATTTGTAAATCAGATTTTATATTAACAAGTAAAAATGCATATGATACATATTTTAAAAGCTTTGGTTTGGATGCACATGTAGAATATAAAAGTAAGTATGGAACTGGTGAACCTGATGATATAATGATGGATAAATTATTGGATGATTTTTCAAAAACTAATTGTACAAGAATTATTGCTATTGGTGGGGGAGCAGTTATTGATATGGCAAAGTTGTTAGTACTGAAAGATGGAAAGAAATCAAGTGATTTATTTCAAAAAAAGGTTCCTTTAGAAAAAATAAGAGAATTAATAGCTGTTCCTACAACTTGTGGAGCAGGTTCAGAGGTGTCAAATATTTCAATTGCAGAAATAACAGAGATGAATACGAAATTTGGATTAGCTGTAGATGAATTATTTCCAGATTATGCAGTTTTAATTCCAGAGTTATTACTAGAGCTTCCATATTCATTTTTTGCTACAAGTGCAATTGATGCTTTAATACATGCTATAGAATCTTTTGTATCTCCAAAGGCGAGTATTTATACAGAAATTTTTAGTACCAAAGCTATAGAGATGATTTTAAATGGATTTCAGCAAATTGTGTTAAATGGAAAAGATTATAGATTTGATATTATAGAAGATTTTTTGGTTGCAAGTGATTTAGCTGGTATTGCTTTTGGAAATGCTGGGACAGGAGCAGTACATGCACTTTCATACCCATTAAGTGGAGTTTATCATGTTACTCATGGGGAAGCTAATTATCAGTTTTTTATAGAAGTGTTTAAAACATATAATAGATTATCACCAGATGGTAAATTAGCAAAAATAAATATGCTTTTGAGTGAAATAATGAATTGTAAAGTACCAGAGGTATATGAAAAAATGGAAGAACTACTTAATAAAATTATTACAAGAAAAAGTTTAAGAGAATATGGAATGAAAGATTATGAGATAAATAGTTTTGCAGACAGTGTCTTGGATAGTCAACAAAGGTTATTAAATCAAAGTTATGTTAAACTTAATAAAGAAGAAATAGTAAATATATACAGAACATTATATTGATAACTCAAATCTAAAAGTTAATTGCTTTATATTTAGCTATAACTCAAATTTATGAAAAGCGATGGTTTTAATTAAATCATCGCTTTTTATGACTTATATTTTTATAAGATAATGTATCTTGCACTTATTAAAAAATATATATTTCATTTAATTATGACAAATAAAGATAAAATTTAAATATTTTAGAGGTAATTTTATTTATATATAGAATTTTAGAATAATGATATACAAATGTATTATATTACTATTTTATATCAAAAATAGTAATATAATAGTCATATACATTTAGAAAATTTATTGTTTAAAAGGAGTAGGACTTATGATAAAAAAAGAAATGGGTAATTTTAAAGGAAGTAGTGATTATGTAGTATCACCAGAACTAATGGCATCAGTTAATGTTGCTATAGCACTTGAAAAACCACTTTTAATTAAAGGAGAACCTGGAACAGGAAAAACTATGCTTGCACAAGCAATTTCAAATCAACTACAAAAAGATTTAGTAATTTGGAATATAAAATCAACTACAAAAGCACAAGATGGACTCTATGTATATGATACTGTTCAAAGACTTTATGATAGTCAATTTGGAGGTGAAGGAGTAGATGATATTGGTAAGTACATAAAATATGGTAAATTAGGAGAAGCATTTAGTTCACAGCAACAAGTAATTCTTTTGATAGATGAAATAGACAAGGCCGACTTAGAGTTTCCAAACGACCTACTTTGGGAATTAGATAAAATGGAGTTTTATATAAATGAAACAAAAGAAACTGTAACAGCAAAACAAAGACCTATAGTGATTATAACTTCGAATGCAGAAAAAGAGCTTCCAGATGCTTTTTTAAGAAGATGTATATTTCATTATATAGAATTTCCTGATAGAGATATGATGGAGGAAATAGTCAAAGTACATTTTGATAAAGTTGAAGAACATTTATTGGAACAAGTAATGACTACTTTTTATTGGATTAGAAGTTTAAGAGAGATACAAAAGAAACCTAGCACATCAGAATTAATAGACTGGATACAAGCATTGACTTTGAGTGGAATTCCAATTGAAAAAATAGAAAAAGAGGTTCCTTTTGCAGGGATACTGCTTAAAAATAATGAGGATATTGAATCTATGCAAAAACGTTTGTAGTCAATAGGAGCTGAATAATTATGTTTATTAAATTTTTTTATTTATTGAGAGCAAGAGGTCTAGATATATCTTTAAATGAATGGATGACTTTAATTGAAGCACTGGACAAAGGGCTTTGTTATTCAAATTTTTCTAATTTTTACTATCTTTGTAGGATGATTTTAATAAAAAGTGAAAGTAATTTTGACAAATTTGATGCAGTATTTTTGGAGTATTTTAAAGGTATAGAACACAAAGAAGAAATTCCAGAAGAGATTATGAACTGGCTTAAAAAGCCAAATGTTGATTTAGAAGGATTTGAAAGATTAGAACAAAATCCAAATATAAACCTTGATGAATTGAGAGCTAAATTAGAGGAACGTATAAAAGAACAAGACTCTCCACATAATGGAGGAAATTACTGGATAGGAACAGGAGGTACTTCTGAATTAGGTCATTCAGGCAAAGGTCAAACTGGTATACGTATAGGTGGAACTTCAACCTATGGAAGGGCTGTTCTTGAAGTTGCAGGAGAAAGAAAGTATAGAGATTTTAGAGATGATGAAGTTTTAAATATGCGTCAATTTCAAGTTGCATTAAAAAGACTTCGTCAATTTTCTACTAGAATAGATGCTCCAAAGACAGAACTTGACTTAGATAAAACCATTGAAGAGACTTGTAATAATGCAGGGTATTTAAAATTATTCTTTGAAAAACCAAGAAAAAATACAGTGAAGCTTTTGCTACTTATAGATTCAGGGGGTTCAATGAGAGGATATAGTACTTTATGTAATACATTATTTCAGTCTGTAAGTAAATCAAATCACTTTAAAGATGTAAAAGTATACTATTTTCATAACTGTTTTTATGATAGATTATTTACGACACCAGAATGTTGGCTAAGTAAGTCTATTGATACTGAATGGATATTACAAAACATAGATAAAAACTATAAAGTTATAATCGTTGGTGATGCCTCTATGGCACCTTCTGAGTTACTTCATATTGGTGGTAATTATAGAGGTCCATATAATGATACACCTGGAATAGAGTGGCTTAAAAGATTCAAAAGAAAGTATAGTAAAATTGTGTGGCTAAATCCAGAACTGAGAGATGGATGGGATTCAATCAGTTATTGGTATCAGACTCAAAGGTTAATACAAAGTGAGTTTAATATGTATCCATTAACTGTAAAAGGATTGGAAAAATCATTGAAAAATTTAATGGTTGCGAAATAATATAAAAAATGATGGTACAAATTATCTAAAAGATGTACCATCATTTTTTATATTATAAATTGTATAATTGAAATTTAAAAATTATGTAACCTAATACATTTTAGACTTACAAAAAACATATACATTAATAATAATTTTAGAAATTGAGGTGATTATAATAAATTATGAATTAATCGTAAAATACAATGGAGATATATTAAGATTAGAGCAAGAATTAGGTGTTTCAGTAGAAATACTTAATTCTTCATATGCAATAATAACATCAAGTGATGAAGAAGATATAAATAGATTACTGACTTATCCAGAAATAGAGTTTATAGAAAAACCTTTTATATTACAAACTCAAGACATCCAAAGTTTTTCAAGCACAGGGATAACAGGTTTTAAAAATAGAACAGGATTAACTGGAAAAGGGACTATAATTGGTATAATTGATTCGGGTATAGATTATACTTTGCCTGTATTTAGAGATAGTGATGGAAGGTCTAAAATATTATACTATTGGGACCAGTCTATACAAGGAAATCCTCCAGCAGGTTTTAAAGAAGGAACATTATATATTAATGAAGATATAAATAATGCAATAGCTGGTAATACATATATACCTATTTCAACGACTAGTCTACATGGTACACATGTTGCAGGTATTTGTTCAACTATTGCAAGTGATGCTAGGATAATAGTAGTAAGAGTTGGAAATATACAGACAGATGTTTTTTCAAGAAGTACAGAGTTTATGAGGGCGATTAAATTTATTTTAGATAGGGCATTAGAATTAAGAATGCCTGTCACATTAAATATAAGCTATGGAAGTAATGAAGGTTCGCATAGAGGAACTTCTTTATTTGAGCAGTATATAGATGATATGTGTTTATTTTGGAAAAATAATATAGTGGTAGCGGCTGGTAATAATGCAGATAAGGGGGGTCATAAAAGGATTAGACTTCAAAATAATACTACAGAAGAAGTTGAGTTTGTAATTGGAGAAGGGGAACGTATATTAAATATAAACATATGGCCAGATTTTATTGACGATTTTAGTGTACATTTAGTAAGTCCATCAAATAGTCAGACACAATCAATTTCTCTAACTTCAGGTGAAATAAGAAATACTTTAGGAGAGACAAGAATTACTGGTTATTTTTATCCTATAGCACCATATTCTCTTACTAGAAGAGTTACTTTGCAGTTAAGTTCAAATACACAGATAAATCCTGGTTTATGGAGAATTATATTTGAGCCTATAGATATTGTAACTGGTAATATAAATATATATCTACCAACTTCTGAGGGATTAAATAGAAACACGAGATTTTTGATTCCAACTCAAGAACTTACGGTTACAGTTCCTGGAACAGCAAGTAGAGTTATAACTGTAGGTAGTTTCAATTCAAGAACAGATATAGTATCCATATTTTCTGGCGAAGGAGATACACAATTAGGAGTGTTTAAACCAGACTTATTAGCTCCAGGCGAAGATATAATATCTTTTTTACCAGGAGGTACAAGTGGAGCATTAACTGGAACGAGCATGGCTACTCCTCATGTCACAGGAGTTTGTTCGTTGTTTATGGAGTGGGGAATTGTAAATGGAAATGATTTATTTTTATATTCACAAAAGTTAAGAGCATTACTTCTTAGGGGAGCAAGAAGACTAAGTAACCAGCAATATCCGAATAATTCATCAGGATTTGGATTTTTAAATTTATCAGACATAGATTTGTATACTTTATCGAGTATAAATCAAGACTTAGAAACAGAAGACATTGGATATAGAAGCATTAATAAGTCATTTAAAGATGAAGAAAATAATTATAAAATTATAGAAGGTTATAATGCTCAAAGAAATGATGACTTAAATTTGGAGGATTTTCTAAGTGAAAATATGGATAGACAATCAGGAACATTGGCAGGAATAAATGTAATTCATACTCCTGAATTTGAAGATGAGTTAGCCTCATTGGGTATGAGTCAAGATTTTATTAAGTTAAGTGACTCATTTGGTGTATTGTCTATAAATACTACAGACTATAATAGTATACAACGAGTTTTGGAACTCCCATCAGTTATAAGGACGGAATCGACTATAAAGATGACACTGCTTGGAGAGATTAATCAAGGTACTTTTGGTGGTGTAGTTGCAACCGAAGAAATAGGTGTAAATTTTTTTAAAAATAATCCAAATATAACAATAACAGGAAGAGGTACTCTTATAGCAATTGCTGATACAGGAATAGACTATCTACATAAAGACTTTATATATGCAGATGGAACCTCAAAAATAGCCTTTTTATGGGACCAAACAAAGGATGGAACTCCACCTGAAGGTTTTTATATTGGTACAGAGTATACACGAGAAGATATTAATAGAGCAATTGCAGAAAATGATGCTAGTCTATCTCAAGATGAAGTTGGGCAAGGGACTATGATAAGTGGTATATGTGCAGGTCTTGGTAATGTAAATAAGGAATATGCAGGAATAGCTGAAGATGCTGAATTAATAATAATAAAAACTGCTAAGATAGAAGGATTTTATAATAGTGCAATGTTATTTGCTGCGTCTCAGTATGCATATAAAAAATCTTTTGAACTTGGGAGGCCATTAGTAATAAATATATCTTTGGGTAGCAATAGTTTAGTTGGATTGACCAATAGAAGTAATAGTGAAAAAGCATTTTTTACTAGAGGGTTGTGTATAACAGCAGGAGCTGGAAATGAAGGGAACACTCAGACACACACATCTGGAAGAATACCAAATGTAGGAAGTGCTGTTGAAGTCGAGTTGGAATTAAATGAAGAAGAAGAAGAATTATCAGTTGAGCTTTGGTTGAATAAACCAGATAAGGCAGATGTAATAATAGTGTCTCCCACTGGTGAAGAAAGTAAAAGTGTTGGAATATCAAGTTATAATAGGGTAACAGGTTTATTTGATTTAGAAGGAACTGAGTATTCTATAACATATGTATATCCAACTACTTTTTCAGGTCAGCAGTTTACCAATGTTACTCTGAGAAATGCTAAAAGAGGAATGTGGAAGATTAGATTAGTAGGGGTTTACATTGTAAATGGAATATATAACTTGTATCTTCCAAATAGAGCTCTTTTAAAAAGTGGAACTAGATTTAGAGAGGTTGACCCTTTTTATACTATAAATTATCCTGCTGTTCAGGACGATTTAATAACTATAGGAGCTTACAATACTATTAATAATAGTTTGTGGCAAAGTTCATCAAGAGGGCCAACTATTGAAGATAGATTAAAGCCAGACTTAGTAGCACCAGGAGTTAATATAATAGCTGCATATCCTGGAAATACATATGCAACTATAACTGGTACAGCAGCAGCTAGTGCACATGCTGCAGGAGCTGCTGCGATGTATTTTCAATATACTTTTGTTGATAGGAGATATCCAAATCAAGCATACGTCCAAAAAATAAAAACTTTTATGCAGGCTGGAGCTAGAAAAAATCAAACTACAGAGTATCCAAATACAAGTGTTGGATATGGAACTTTGGACGTTAGAGGTATGTTTGATGTGTTAAGATAGGAGGGATTTATGGAAAAATCTTATTGTATAATTTATCAGGGTGATATAGAAACTGCACTTCAACAAAATGGAATAAATAGATATATGGTTTTAAATAGTCAGCTTGCAGTAATATATGTACCTATGGACTTTGATGAAACTATTTTAAATAATATACTACAAGTTGCTTGGTGGGAAGAATCTGCTCCAATGAGTAGTTTAATTGAAATAACTAATAATATGAATAATGGAGAAACTATTACAACAGCTACTGAAGCAGAGTATATTTACGAGAATCCATATAATGATATAACAGGAAGAGGAATTTTATTAGCAGTTATAGATTCTGGTATAGATTATTTACATCCTGATTTTGTGAACGCAGATGGAACAAGTAAGGTTTTACGATTATGGGATCAGGAAGAAAATACAAATCCACCACCAGAAGGATTTATTTTTGGTAGTGAATTTACAAGAAGTGAATTAAGTTTAGCTATAAGTAGAAATGATGGAAGTTTAAGTCAAGATAATATAGGTACTGGAACTTTGGCTTCTGGTATATTAGTAGGAAATGGAAGAGTAAATTCACAATATAGAGGTATAACTACAGAGTCAGATTTGATAGTGGTTAAATTAAAATCATATACAGATACGTATTATGCTGGAAGGATAAATTATAGTGTTTCAGATTTTTTAGCAGCTATAACATATGTTACTAATATAGCAAAAACAGAAAATAAGCCTATAATAATAAATCTTACTATTGGAGTTAAGTCAGGTGCTGTAGCAACTACTTCCATATTAGACACATTTAATATATTAAGTAGTGCTGGTGTTGTATTAGTAAGTGGCGCAGGTAATCAAGGGAATACAGATATTCATTATGCTGGAAGATTTAGTAGTTTAAATGAAGTCCAAGATGTAATAATACAAGATGGTGACGATTACGCACTTGATATAACACTCAATACAAATGGCCCAGATAAGATAGGGGCACAAATAATATCTCCTTCAGGTGAAGTTAGTCATGATATAAGATATTCCCCAGATTTTTATGTATATAGAGGAAAGTTTAATCTGGAAAATACTACTTATTCAATGAGATTCATCTATCCATATATCACTTCTGGAAATGAAAGTCTAGAGATAAGACTGAGAGATATAAAACCTGGTGTGTGGACGTTGAGGCTAACTCCAGAACTCATAATAGGAGGAGAGTATGACATATATTTACCAAATAAAAACTTGATAGCACCAGATACAAGATTTTTAGACCCAGACTCAGTGGCTACAATAACTATGTATGCTGCTGGTGATGATGTAATTACAGTTGGTACATTTAATAATAAGACTGATAGTATGTGGATTGGTTCATCAAAAGGGCCAATTAGAGGAAGAGGAATTAAGCCAGATATAGTAGCCCCAGGAGTAGATATAATATCTACATATAAAAATGGAACATACAATACAGCAACAGGTACAGGCGTTAGTAGTTCTATAGTTTCTGGAGTCTTGGCCTTGTTAATGGAATACTTGGAAAAACAAGATAATATCCCAAGGTTATCATTGTTTACACAAGTTTTAAAAACATATTTAATATTGGGAGCTACGAAGCTCGATATATATACATATCCAAATGTTTCACAGGGATATGGGATTTTAAATTTAAAAAATACAATTCAACAGATAGCAAATACTTTATAAATAAAAAAAATATGTAAATAATGGCATTTTATCTGTTATAAATTTTACTTATGAATTTAATTTGAAAAATTGCTAAAACTATTACAAAATAAATATATAGAGGTGATAGTTTTGGAAAGTAAAAAAGCAAGAGCATTAAAAGGTAAAGATAACAAAAGACTTAGAAGTCCACTTTTAGTTGGAAATGAATCAACAGCAGCATGGGCTGATGTTGAAAAATTAAAACCTCATAGTAAAGTTTCAGTACCTTCACTTAAAGGCGTTGAAGAAGCGAAAGATTGGGTTGATAATGGAAGTAAACTGTAAAAACTTCTATACTTGATAACAAAAATAAATAATTTATTGTATTTAAGTAAAGTAGTATTAGTTTAAAAAGCTTAAAGTTAAACTTAGGCTAATAAACAGCATACTACTTTACTTTTTTTATAGATGTCAGAAGGCAAAATGTAATTTATAAACATTTGAAAGGGAAATATAAATTTTTGAATATAAATGTTTATATTATAGATTATATAAGACTAGTAAATATCAATTGTATAAACTTATTGACTAAAAATTTATAAATTGGTATAATTTTGTTAATTAGCGGAAATAATAGAAGATAAATACTGTGAAGAGAAGAGTAGATATAAAATGTAGTTTTAGCGAGTTGAGGATGGTGAAAGCTCAATACAAGTTTTATATTGAAGAACATCTTGGAGTTTCTAATCGAAAGCTTATTTAGCAAGTAGACTTAGACGGAAGGCACCGTTATAGGCTTTAAGCATTGCTTAACTAAGAGGTCATTTATGACAACTAGGGTGGTACCGCGAAAGTAATAGTCTTTCGTCCCTTTATACAGGGATGAAGGGCTTTTTTTATGGAATTATATTTAGAAAAAATTACTAAAAATTAAACTAGGAGGCTTTAAAATGCAAAAGGAATTTATAACAGTAAAAGAATTGTACAGAGATAAAGAACAGTACATAGGAAAAACTGTCAAAGTAGCTGGGTGGATAAGAACATCTAGAGTATCTAAAAACTTTGGATTTATAGAATTAAATGATGGAAGTTTCTTTAAAAATATGCAAATAGTATTTGATGAAAAAGTTGAAAATTTTAAAGAGATAGGTAAATTGGCAATAAGCTCATCTATACTTGTAGAAGGTGAGTTGGTATCTACAGAAGGAGCTAAACAACCAGTAGAAATACATGCAAAAAATATAGTTGTAGAAGGTGAATCAGATAGTTCATACCCACTACAAAAGAAAAGACATACACTTGAGTATTTAAGAACAATAGCACATTTAAGACCAAGAAGTAATACTTTTTCAGCTGTATTTAGAGTAAGATCAATAGCTGCATATGCAATACACAAATTCTTTCAAGAAAGAAACTTTGTATATGCACATTCTCCAATCATAACAGGTAGTGACTGTGAAGGTGCAGGAGAAATGTTTAGAATAACAACTATGGATTTAAATGATATTCCAAAAACAGAAGATGGAAAAATAGACTATACACAAGATTTCTTTGGGAAAGAAGCTAATTTGACAGTTAGTGGGCAATTAAATGCTGAAATAATGGCACTTTCTTTTAGAAATGTTTATACTTTTGGGCCTACATTTAGAGCTGAAAACTCTTATACAGGAAGACATGCTTCAGAATTTTGGATGATAGAGCCAGAAATAGTTTTTGCAGACCTTGAAGATAATATGGAACTTGCAGAAGATATGATAAAATACGTTATAAACTATGTTTTAGAAAACGCTCCAGAAGAAATGGAATTCTTTAATAGTTTTATAGATAAAGGATTGCTAGAAAGACTAAATAAAATAGTAAACTCTGAATTTGTTAGAATAACATACACTAAAGCAGTAGAGTTATTACTTGAATCAGGACATGAGTTTGAGTATCCAGTAGAATGGGGATGTGATCTTCAAACTGAACATGAAAGATATATAACAGAACAAATATACAATTCTCCAGTATTTGTTACGGATTATCCAAAAGATATAAAAGCGTTCTATATGAGAATGAATGAAGATGGCAAAACTGTTAGAGCAATGGATTTATTAGTTCCTGGTGTTGGAGAGATAGTTGGAGGTTCTCAAAGAGAAGAAAGAGAAGATGTACTATTAGATAGAATTCATGAAATGGGATTAAATGAAGAAGATTACTGGTGGTATTTAGAACTTAGAAAATTTGGTACTGCTACTCACTCTGGATTTGGTCTTGGATTTGAAAGAATAATTATGTATATGACAGGTATGTCTAATATAAGAGACGTTATACCTTTCCCAAGAACTCCTAAAAATGCTGAATTCTAATAATTGTAACCTATAATATGATTATATAATTTTTCTATATAATAAATAGCTTGTGTGCTATCTGATTTAGATACATACAAGTTATTTTTATTGTGTTTACAAATATATGTAGTTTGCTTATTCATATTTTATTATACAATGTAATTATAAGTTACTTATACTAGGAGGATAAATAATTGGACTTGGCGATTATACAATAGAAGGTTGTGAAATGATTGGTGAACAAACTGCTAAACTTTATTTTAATCCTATTGGGTATCCTTATGATGGAAACGAAGTTCTTCAAGAGGCACTAAAAGCTTTTGGAGTGACAATAGTGAGTGTGATTGGATAACGTTTATTGTGCTATACTATAACTAGTAGAGTAATTTTTTGGAAGTTTAAATATAAATTATATTTAAGCATTATCTTTATGTAAATAGTATAAAAATATATAAGGTAATTTAAATCTAAAAAATTATTGAATAGTATATTTATTACACAAAAAGTTTTATCATTATCATGAGGGGGAAGTAATAATGTTTAAGAAAGGGTTGTTTATAGTTTTAAGTTTGGCACTTATATGTACAGGCTGTAGTTCAAAAAATGGTTCTAAAGGTAAGCAAGCAGACAGAGATAATTCTCTTATACTATTAAAAAATGATGAGAATAACTCAGACGATATGACAGATGTATACATAAAGACAGAAGGTAAGGATGAAGAAAAAATAGCATCAGATGTACCTACATATACTAAAAAAGATTATATAAATGGAGAACAATCAATATTAATTCAAGATAAAGGAAATAATTTATATAAGTATAACCTAAAAAAAGAAAAGGAAAAAATAGCATCAGATTTATCTTCTGATGAAATTAATTCATATGAATTTATGCCTTCTTCAAACACTATAGCATATATATCATCAGAAAAATCTTTGTATGTAAAATACGATGGAAAAGATAAAGAAAAAATAGCTAATGATGTTGTATTGTATAGGATG
>NZ_JAGWCT010000119.1:0-12041 GCF_020657815.1 Clostridioides sp. ZZV15-6597
AGTAATTTATACTATATAAATCAAATTTATAAGGATAAAATTACTTGAAGTTTTCAATTTACAAAATACTAAGGAGGAAGATTATGAAATTTGATATAATGGAGTTATTTGTGTATGGATTACCAATATGGGTAATAGTTAGAGTAATTTCACTTATAAATAAGCATAAGAATAAGGAAAAGTATATTTTTTTGAAAGAAATAATTGTTAATCTATTTATTCTTTATTTATTTATATTAATAAGTTTAGTTATCTTGCCAATAGATACAAATGAAAGCTATTTTTCGGGATTTACTATTTATGAAAAAATGAATATAAATCTATTACCATTTAAAGATTTTTTAGAAGGTGAATATAAAAATACAAATCTTCTAAAAAATAATTTAGTTGGAAACACCTTGTTGTTGTTCCCATTTACATTATATCTATGTTTAATAAAATCAAGTGTAAGAAATATTAAAAAGGCAATTGCAGTTACCTTTTTAATATCATTATCAATAGAAATTATTCAATTAATCATGAACTGCTTATCTATAGTTCCACAGTTAAGGGCTGTAGATATAGATGATTTGATAATGAATACTTTAGGTGGTTTTATTGCATACATTACATTTAAATTGTCTTATCGAGGAAAGCTTAAATATTTTATAGACAAGATATACATAAATAAAGAATTAAATAGTAACTCAAAAGAGGTTCTTGAGGATGATATTAAAAGTTATAAACACGATACTTTAAGAGAGGATAATTAAATTATAGTCAATGCTTAGTTTTATATATTATATTTAAATTTAAAATAGTTATCTATAAAAATTTGATGATAAATAAAATAAAGAATAAATAAGGTATTATCTAAAGGTGCAAAGTCACTTATAGATTACCTTTGTTTTTAAATGTAAAATAATAAATTAAATTTTTTAATACTTACTTTTCTTTAATTTAAATCGTTATATATAGTGACGGAGGTGATAATAGTGAGTGATGCTAGGATTATAGCACAAATAAAAGCAGGTAAAAAAGAATTGTTTGATACTTTAATTGAAAAACATTATAATAGCGTCTATTGTTATTGTTATCGCCATGTAGATAATCAAATGACTGCACAGGACTTGACTCAAGATGTATTTGTAACAGTTATAAAAAATATAAGTAATTATAAACATTATGGTAAATTTGAAAATTATTTATATGTTATTGCTAGAAATAAGTGTAAGGATTTTTGGAAGAAAAAACAACCCCTCTATTTAGAGTCACTAGACAAAGAGGAGTCTAAGCAAGAACTAGTAGATGTAGAAAACAAAATATTTGTAAAAGAAGCTTTGACTAAATTGCCAGAAGTAGAATTTGAAGTAGTAATTTTGCGGTATTATCATGATTTAAAATTTAAGGATATTGCTAAGATTATGGATTCAAGTGTATCTGTTACAAAGTATAGGATGAATATGGCCTTAAAAAAATTAGAAACATATATGGAAGGAGGTAAACTATGAACAAGAAAAAAATTAAAAAAAGTTTAATTGAGTATACAGTTCCTAAATATGAAGCTTCAGCTTTTGAAAAGACTATTGAAACCATACATAAAATGACGTTTAGTAATACTGATAAAAGAATGAATAGTATAGATTTTTTTATGTCTCAAATTGGTTTTATACGAAAAAGAACTTGGATTATGCAATTTCTAGTGTTATGTACAATATGTATATTGCTATTCAATACATCAAGAGATAATAACTCATTTTATGAGATGTTAGCCTTGGTTTCTGTAGCAGCTCCACTTTTTATATTGACCAATATAGAGGAGATAGCAAAAGTATATAATAATAGTGTATTGGAAATAGAATTTTCAACAAAAAATACATTACATAAAATTATTGCTACTAGAATGATTGTTTTTGGAGTAAGCGATTTATTATTTATGTGCGTTATCTTATTACTAGCAAAACAAATAATTGATATCAATATCTTGTATATAATAATTTATATATTAGTACCTTTTAACTTAATGTGTATTGGATGCTTAGAAATTATAAATAGAAATAAAGGTAGGTATACAAATTACTATTGTATGATTTATGGTATATCTCTTGTCTTGTTAATATTTATGCTTGGTACTTTCAAAAATAGTATATATCAATTTGAAGCAATAGACCAATGGTTAATTATTTTTTTAGTAACATCAGTAATATTAATATATGAAATAAAAAAAACATGGAAACATCTTTGTTCATTTGAAAACATTATCATTTAAATAATAAATAACAATATACAGTATTAGGAGGAATTGTATGGAACTGAGTTTAGAACGTCTAACAAAACAATATGATAACAAAATTATAGTAGATAGGATAGAATTCAAGCTAAATGAAGGTATATATGGATTATTGGGAGAAAATGGAGCAGGAAAAACAACTCTTATAAGAATGATTTGTGGGGTATTAATCCCAACTTCTGGAGAAGTGAAGGTAGATGGTAAAAATAATTTAGATATGGGAGAAGATTTTAGAGATATGATTGGATATCTTCCTCAAGACTTTGGATATTATCCAGACTTTACTGCAAAAGAGTTTATGTTATATATAGCTTCATTAAAAGGGTTAATTCCTAGCTACGCAAAAGAAAAATCACAAGAATTATTAGAGATGGTTGGATTATCAGGTGTAGTTAATAAAAAAATAAGAACATTTTCTGGTGGTATGAAACAAAGACTTGGATTTGCTCAAACGTTACTTAATGACCCTAAAATTTTAATACTAGATGAACCAACAGCAGGTTTGGACCCAAAAGAAAGAGTCCGTTTTCGTAATTTGATTTCAGAATTTTCTAAGGAAAAGATTGTAATTTTATCTACTCATATTGTATCTGATGTAGAACATATTGCAGATAAAATTTTAATACTGAAAAAAGGAAATCTCATTTTGGAGGGCTCAGTAGAAGCAGTAACATCGAAAATAGAAGATAAAGTATGGAAATGTGTGGTTAATAAAAATGAAGTAGATTATATGACTGGTAAATATTGTTTAGCAAATATTCATCACTCTGGAGGTGTTGCCACTCTTAGAATTATAAGTAATACAAAGCCACATGATAATGCATGTAATATAAGGCCAACATTAGAAGATTTATATTTATATTGTTTTAATGAAGTACTATAAATGTGTGTGAGGTGATAAATATGTCTACATTAATTAAATTTGAATTAAAAAAGATAATAAGAAGAAAATCTACAATAGCAGTTATTTTAGGAAGTTTGGTTTTAAGTATATTTCTTTTTGCCTTAATGCCACTTAAAGAAAAATCTTATGATGATAATGGAAAAGAGTATAGAGGTCTACAAGCTATTGAACTTGGAAAACAACAATCTAAATTAAACGAGGGATACATAACAGATAAAAAAGTAGAAAACTCAATCAGAAAATATCAAAAGATATTTAATAATCCAAATAATATTGTAAAAGATGAAAATGGTTTTTCAAATTTTAAACAAGATGTTTATTTGAGATTCTTTTACCCAAATAAAACTTTTTATAACTTTATAACAGAATCATATAGTGAACCAAATGATATTAATTCTATGATACTTCAATCAATATCATTAAAAAATAGAACTAATTTTTATAAGTTTAGAAATGAAAAGGTAAATACAATATTAAATAGTGAATATTCAGATGGAAATTATACACAAAAAGAAAAAGAATTTTGGTTATCTAAGAATAAGAAAATAAACGAACCCTATTTAAATGGATATTATGAAGGATGGAATTATTTTTTACTGGGTAGAGACCTACTAATTTTTACTATATTAGCTATATGTATAAGTATAGCTTCTGTATTTTCAGGAGAATATCAATCAGGCACTGATTCATTGATATTGTCTTCTAAATATGGAAAAACAAAAGTTATAACAGCTAAAATAATAAGTTCCTTTCTATTTGGTACAATTGTTTTTACAATAAATACAATTATATCTATTGGAATTCTTCTATTGTCCTTTGGAGTAGATGGATGGAATTTACCATTACAACTTACTGTAAGCTCAACACCATACCCAGTTACATTTTTACAGGCAACTTTATTGAGTATTTTGGTTATCTATATGATATTAATAGCATTAATTGGATTTACACTTTTATTATCCTCTTGCATGAAATCGCCTTTTCCTGTTTTAATTACAGATATAGCGTTGCTATTTATACCACTGTTCTTAAAATATAGTGAGACAAATTGGCTATATAATCAGATTCTTCGAATTTTGCCATCAAATGCTATTTCATTCTCATTTTCTGAGTATATAAACTACAGATTTGGAAGCTTAATAATAGATTTACCTACAATGATTATTTTTACAGGTTTAATATTATCAATTATTATTTTACCTTTTATTAAGAATAACTTTAGAAAACATCAAGTTAGTTAAAATACATAATATAAAAATAATAACATAAAAAAGATATAAACGAAGAATTCTTCATTTATATCTTTTTTAGATTATATTGAAATTAAACTTAGTAATAATTATATAATATGTATTTTAGATGCTATAAATCACAGTTATAAATAGACTGATTTTTGTACATCAGTTCTTACATTAACATTGCCTGCTTTTAAATTTTCTCCAATAGTAAGCCCTTTGTCTTTTAAAACATATTCAAAAGTCATTAATGGAACTCCACCTTTTCTACCACCTAATATTTCTTTACCTTTCAAATCATCGTAGGAGAAATTAGGCATTTTTTCTCTAGCAACTAAGAAACTCCCATCTCTTTTAGTTAATTGAGCAAAGTTTACAGCATAATCGTTTTTGTTTTGATTATATACATATATGGAAGCTTCAGGACCCATTAAGCCTACATTTGCTTCACCTGAAATTAAAGCTGCCATAGTTTTATCCGCACCTTGAGTATTTATAAGGTCAACCTTTATTCCTTCATCCTCAAAGAATCCTTTTGTAATAGCAGCATATTGTGGAGCATAAAAAACAGAATGAGTAACTTCTGCAATAGTTACTTTATCTAAATCTTTAGCTGAAGCAGAGTTATCATTTTTATCGTTAGAGTTAAAATCACATCCAGTTAAGCATATTGTACTCATAACAATAGAACTTGCAATTGCGATTATTTTTTTAAACATAATAAATACCTCCTATAAGACATCCGAATAATATATAATATTAAATATTTATTGTAGTTGTTACAAAAATATATATATATAGAATTTATTTCTACAAGAAGTTAAAAATAATTTTTATGTTTGACTTTCAAGTAATCAACTATATTAAATAGATTGTATTGATTATTTGTAAATTAAGATATAAAATTAAAACAGTAATATTTTTATATAAATTATATAGGCATAAAGTTTATTAATAATAGATATTAAATTAATCCATATAAACAATAATTTAATTCTATAAATTTAAAAATATTTTTATGTAAGGTAGTGAAAGTTTACATTTTATAATCTAACGAATATAGTTAAACAAGTACAGTTAAAATGGAGGAAATTAAATGAAACAAAATAAATATGACAATGATGAATTTTTTGGCAAATACAGTAATATGGACCGCTCTAAAAAAGGGCTTGAAGGTGCTGGAGAATGGCACACTCTAAAAAAAATGTTACCTGACTTCGAGGGAAAACGAGTATTAGATTTAGGATGCGGTTTTGGATGGCACTGTCAATATGCAGTTGAAAATGGTGCAGAGTCTGCTATTGGAATTGATATTTCAGAAAAGATGCTAAAAGAAGCAAGAAATAAAACAAAATCTGATAATATAAAATACATATGTATGCCCATTGAAGATATAGATTTCCCAAAAGATTGTTTTGATGTAGTAATTAGTTCTTTGGCTTTTCATTATATTCAATCATTTGAAGAGATATGTAAAAATATAAGCAATTGTCTTTCAAGCGGAGGAGATTTTGTATTTTCGGTTGAACATCCTATATTCACTGCATATGGAACTCAAGAATGGTACTGTGATAAAGATGGAAACAATTTACACTGGCCGGTAGATAACTATTTTACAGAGGGACTTCGAAAATCAAATTTTTTAGGTGAAGAAGTTATAAAATATCATAAAACATTAACTACTTATCTAAATACTTTAGTTAAAGCTGGATTTGAGATATTAGAAATCATTGAACCTCAACCAGAAGAGAAATTATTAAATACAATTTCTGAAATGAAAGATGAATTACGTAGACCTATGATGTTACTTGTTTCTGCAAGGAAAAAGTAATAAAAAATAGTGGAATTTTGGTTGCAAGTGATTATGGGCAAATTGGAGCAAACCTGGATGGTAATCTGCCATTGCTCTGCTATGCGGATTAAGTGGGCAAAAAAATGAGGAATATGTGGTTTGTTTCAGCTAACAGACTACATAGTAGTATAAACTAAAGGATGGTGAAAATAAATGAAACGGATATTTTTGGTTGAGGATGATAAGGCAATTGCTAAAAATCTTATGCTTTTGCTGCAATCGGAGGGATTTACAGTCACCCACGCTCCTACGCGAGGTGAAGCTATTGCCACACTTGCCAGTAATAAATTTGACTTGGCATTGATTGATATTTCCTTGCCTGATGGAAATGGCTTTACAGTTTGCACGGAAATTAAAGAAATTCAAGATATTCCCGTTATCTTTCTGACAGCTTCAGGCGATGAGGCGAGTGTTGTTACTGGACTGAATATAGGGGCAGATGACTATATAACCAAGCCTTTTCGTCCGCGTGAATTGATTGCGCGAATTGCAACTGCCCTACGAAAAAGTGGACGTTCAGAATCGGCTTTTGAAATCTGTGGGCTTCATGTAGATATGGCAAGTGGTGTCGTGAAAAAAAATGGCAATGAGGTTTTTCTTTCAGCTTTAGAATACCGCTTGTTGTTGGTTTTTATCAGTAACCCAAAAAGTATTATTACAAGAAGCAGGCTACTTGACGAATTATGGGACGCGGCGGGTGAGTTCGTCAATGATAATACATTGACTGTGTACATAAAGCGCTTGAGGGAGAAGATAGAGAGCGACCCAGCAAACCCACAAATAATTCTGACCGTTCGTGGTACAGGATATAGATTGGGGGGCGGTTATGCTTCGGAATAGTGAGTTTAAGAAGTTTGCCATTTTATTCTCTTTAATGGCTGTCACCACTGTAACACTTGGATTTGCAATAAATATGGCGGCGGGAATCCTTGCCATTGCTTCTGTTACTGCTTTTGGTGTAGCGTTTTTCTCTTTTACCAAAGCTCGATATGAAAGCATTGCACAGATTTCAAATCAAATCGATCTTGTGCTTCATAATGATGACCATCTGTATATTGGTGAATCGGATGAAGGCGAACTTTCCATTCTGCACAGCGAGATAACAAAAATGACGCTGTGTATTCGGGAACAAAATGATGCGCTAAAAAAAGAAAAAGAACATCTTGCCGATTCGTTAGCTGACATAGCCCACCAACTCCGCACACCTCTCACATCCGCGAACATTATTCTGTCATTGCTATCAAATAACCCTGATGAAAATCAACGAAAAGCATTAGTGCGGGAAACAGAGGAATTATTTGTACAGATGGATTGGCTGATTACTTCCCTATTGAAATTATCTCGCTTGGACGCAGGTATTGTAGTTTTCCAAAGCGAGCAGATAGATGTGAACAACTTGATATGCAACTCACTTCGACCATTTCTAATCCCAATTGAACTGCATAACATTGCTTTGCAAATAGACGTGCCTAAAGGAATGATTATTCAGGGCGATTCAGGTTGGCTTTCGGAAGCAATTCAAAATATTCTCAAAAATTGCATAGAAAGTGCAGGTGATAGTGGGAAGATTGAGATTGTTTGTGAGGACAACCCACTGTTTACTGAAATTGCTATCCATGACAGTGGAACAGGCTTTGAAAAAGAAGATTTACCCTACTTGTTTGACAGGTTTTATCGTGGGAAAAACTCAGAAGCCACAGGATATGGAATTGGATTGGCTCTCTGTAAGATAATTATAACACGTCAGGGGGGGACGATTACCGCAAAAAATCACCAACAAGGTGGCGCGATATTTGTCATTCGTTTCCCAAAGTGACTAATCTCTCACCTGAAAGTCACAGAGATGTAAGTTGAAAGTTATATTATATGGGTAAACCATAAGAAAGGAGACTTACATAATGGAGTTCTTAAAAATTGAAAATCTATGCAAGGTCTACGGCAAGGGCGAGAACCAAGTTACTGCACTTGACAATGTTTCACTTACAATAGAAAAGGGGGAGTTTACCGCAATCATAGGTTCATCTGGCTCTGGAAAATCTACATTGCTTCACGTCATCGGTGGAGTGGACGTACCAACAAGCGGAAAGGTGTATTTGGACGGGCAGGATGTATACGCCCAAAGCAATGAAAAGCTAGCCATTTTCCGCAGACGACAAGTCGGTCTGATTTACCAGTTTCACAACCTAATTCCCACTCTGAATGTTGTGGAAAACATCACTTTACCTATACTGATGGACAAGCGAAAGGTCAACGAGGAACGCTTGAATGACTTGATGAATCTGCTTGGGCTAAAAGACCGTAAAACACATTTACCCAATCAGCTTTCTGGAGGTCAGCAACAGCGAGTTTCCATAGGACGTGCTTTGATGAACGCTCCAGCGGTCATGCTTGCTGACGAACCCACAGGCAGTTTGGATAGCCGAAATGGTCATGAAATTATCAATCTACTGAAATTAAGCAATAAAAAATATCGTCAAACCCTTATCATCGTCACACATGACGAAAATATAGCCTTGCAAGCAGACCGCATTATCTGCATATCAGATGGCAAAGTGACACGAGATGAGAGGAGGTAGATAGATCATGAACATTTTCAATAAAGTTGCTCTGCAAAACATGAAAAAGAGACGCACACGAACGATTGTAACGGTTATCGGAGTTGTTCTGTCTGCTGCCATGATTACAGCAGTTGCTACACTTGCTATTTCCCTGCAAAACTATATGGTAAATGGCTCGATTGAGAAGTATGGCGATTGGCACGTCGAGTTTCTGGACGTTAATCCCTCTTTCGTACAGGAACAGACAGGAAACGATGAAGTTGCAAATACCGCAACATTTGAAAATATTGGCTATTCAACGCTTGATGGTAACAGAAATCCGAGCAAGCCATATCTTTTTATAGCCGGATTCAGCAAAGAAGCCTTTGATACTTTGCCTATAACTTTGATTTCTGGAAGATTACCTGAAAACAGTGATGAGATTCTTGTTTCTGGGAAAGTTGCAACAGACGGTGGCGTCAAATTCGCGGTGGGTGACACTATTTCCTTGCCCGTGGTAAACCGTATGAATGGAAATAAGAAGCTTAGTCAGAGTGATCCATATACTGCTGGGGATGAAACTCTTGTGTCACAAGGCGAGAGAAGCTATACAGTTGTTGGGACCTACCGAAAGCCTGTATTTGAGGAATCTTCCGCACCAGGATACACATTGATAACCAAAGCGGATGCACAAGTCAAATCGGACAGCCTCAGCCTGTTTGTCACGTTGAAAAATCCACATCAGGTTCATTCCTATACAAGAAGCACTGGAGACCATGCTTACGTTTTAAATGATAATGTGTTGCGTTTTATGGGCATTTCCGACAACAACTTGTTCAATATGCTTTTGTACTCAGTTGGGGGTATTGTAGTCGCCATAATCATGCTCGGCTCGATTTTTCTAATCTATAATTCGTTTAACATGTCGTTGAACGAACGCACACAGCAGTTCGGAATCCTTTCATCTGTTGGAGCAACAGCAAAGCAGCTACGTAATTCGGTGCTGTTTGAGGGTCTTTGCATTGGTGCTGTTGGAATACCGATTGGTGTTGCGGTTGGTATAGTCAGTATTGGGCTTGTGATTTCTGTTATCGCAAAAAATTTTGCAAATGTTCTCTACACCAACGTCTCTTTGACCTTGACGTTGTCCATCCCCGCAATCGTCGTTGCGGCAGTGGTCAGCATGGTTACCATCTTAATCTCGGCTTATATTCCGGCCAGAAAGGCCGCTAGCAAACCAGTGATGGAGTGTATTCGCCAGACGAACGAGGTAAAAATCGAATCCAAAGCCGTGAAAATATCAAAGCTCGCACAGCGTATTTACGGTCTGGAGGGAACTCTTGCACTGAAAAATTTTAAAAGAAACAAGAAACGCTATCGTAGCATTGTGTTGTCGCTTGTTTTAAGCATAGTGCTGTTCATATCAACTAGTGCTTTGGTAGCAGATCTGAAACGGGTTTCAAATCAGGCGTCAGAGGTTACTGACCAGGACATCATTTTTTCCACACAGGATATGAATGACAGCAAAATGCTACAGCTTTACGATAAACTGAAGACTGCCAATGGTGTTTACGAAGGCTTGTATCAAGAACTTATGACCTATTCATGCGTTGTTAAAGTAAGTGAACTTACAGATGATTACTTGAACTATGAGGGTTCACATTCGCCACATGAAACGGTTGATATGCCAGTAGATATACAGTTTCTTGATGACAGTACTTATCTCAATATTATCAAAGATTTGGGGTTGCCAAAAGAAGAATATACTGGGCAAAATGCAAAAATGATTGCCGTTTCTATGATGGTGGAGGATGACCATACTATTGATATCTTCACAAATTCTTCTACGAATGTTGACCTTACTCCTGAAACCAATGACGATTCAAAGGTGTCCAAGAGACAAAACGTAAACATTGCGTTTGTCAAAACCGTGCCACCAGATTCTCCCCCAGGCATCAGAAACTCCAAGATGAGAAAAGCCTCCTTCAGAGTGCTGGCACCTTATTCTGTCAAAGATGCGTTTGAGACTCCAAATGCTTCTACAGGAATTAAAAGTCTGAGCTTTCAATCAAAGAATCCCACTCAGTCAGTTGTAGAAATGGAGAAAATCATCGAGAGTGAGGGGATTACAGCCGAGTACAACCTGTACAATATGTATGGAATGATGGACGAAAACCGCAATTACATCTTCATTGCCAACGTGTTCGCCTATACTTTTATCATTATGATCTCACTGATTGCAGTCGCCAATGTGTTCAACACAATTTCCACAAATATTAAGCTGCGCCGTCGTGAGCTTGCCATGCTTCGCTCTGTGGGAATGTCTGAACGCGATTTCCAGAAGATGATGAATTTTGAGTGTGCCTTTTATGGAATGAGGGCTCTACTCTTTGGACTTCCTATAGCGGTAATTTCTTCCTGGCTAATTCATAAAGGAATGGTCACGGATGATATAGATTTTGTACTTCCATGGGCCAGCATCGGAATCAGCGTATTTGTCGTTCTCTTTATAGTGTTCATTACAATGTTGTATGCCATTAGTAAGATAAAAAGAGAAAATATTATTGATGCACTTAGGGATGATATGACTTAATAGAAAATTAAAGAAATATCTGTGTGATTGAGTTCAAATGATTCACAATCGTTCTGAAAGGCGATTTAGACATTGAAAATACAGAATTCATAATATAGAAGTAATGTGAATTAGATTAGGGGTTCTTATGAACCCCCTTTCTATTTTTTGTATGAAAAAGGAGATAATTCAAATTTTTATTTTGAGACATCCCCTTTATCTATTTTTTATTATATGTAAAATAATAATCTTATACCTCTACATAGTATATTTCATTTCCATTTTCTTCTATAAGCTTTTTTAAATCTTTAAACTTTAAAAATACAGTAGCAGTATTGTCATTTGGATGTATACCTATTTTATCCATTTTTAATAAATCTTTATCAAATACAATTTTTACAATAGCATCGGTATCATTTAATATACCAAAAGGTGTTACAGCTCCCTTAGTAAGTTTTAGATATTTTTCAAGTCTTTCTTCAGAAGCAAAACTAAGAGGTTTACTATCAATTTTTTGGCGTATATCCTTTAAATCTGCTTTTTTATCCTTACCTAAGACAACTAAAAAGTGCTCTTTACCCTTAGAATCGCGAAGGAATAAATTTTTTACAACAAACTCCATTTGTAGTGTTTTTAATTGTTCCATTTCATCAATTGTATAGACTGCAGGAT
>NZ_JAGWCT010000120.1:0-11690 GCF_020657815.1 Clostridioides sp. ZZV15-6597
ATTTTATATAGCTTTGTACTTTTAAATGCACATTTAACTATAAAATTCTTATATTAATATTCTTAATGATATGAATATCTATACTTTGTAAAAATAACAGATAAATTTAATACTTTATAAATTAAATTTTAAATTTAATTTTTTGCTAATATAAAAATGTATCGATTTATCTTAAAAAACAAAATATAAAGTGGAGAAAATTAGTACCTCCACTTTATCCTGCCTTTATATTAATTTTTATATATTTATACTTTTATCTTTATATTTCTAGTTATTTATCCATATCTCTAGTTATTTTTTTACATTTCTAGTTACTTATTTTATTTCCTTTATTTGTTCTATTTATTCTATTTCCTTTACTTCTTTTACTTCTTTTACTTCTTTTATAAGCAGTCTACAGCCCCTTAACATTTACTACTACTGCCTTAGGTCTAGTCATAGCCTCAATTGAATACTTAACGCCCTGAGTTCCCATCCCAGATGCCTTCACACCTAAAAATGGGAAGTGGTCTGGTCCTCTCTCAGTCTTATTATTTATTTGAACAGTACCAACCTCAAGCTTATCAGCTATATAAAAAGCCTTATCAATATCACTTGTAAATACTGATGATTGAAGTCCATACTCTGATTGATTGGCAATTTCAATTGCTTCATTTATATCTTTAACTCTTATAATCGGAAGTACTGGTCCAAAAGGTTCCTCCCAAGCAATTTTCATATCAACACTTACATTATCTAACAATGTTGGATAGAATAAATTATTTTTTCTAACATTACCTGTTATTAATTTTGCACCTTTATGCAATGCATCATCAACTAATCCTTGAACAAAATCAGTTGATTTGTTATCTATAAGAGGCGTAATAACTACTTCATCCATTGGATTTCCAACTGTTAACTTCTCTACTAATGGTTTTATTTTTTCAACTAGTTTATCTGCCACACTCTCTTGAACCAAAATTCTCTTTACTGCTGTACATCTTTGACCTGAATATGAGTAAGCTCCAGCCACTATATTTTTGGCTGCAAAATCCAGGTCTGCATCTTCTAATACAATAGCGGCATCTTTTCCACCAAGTTCCAATAATAATGGTACCATTTTAGATATTTTGGATATATGTTGACCAACTTCAGTACTACCAGTGAAATTTATAAAGTTGATTCCCTTATGAGTTACAACATAATCTCCTATTTCGCTACCTCTACCTGTAATTGTGTTAAGTACACCATCTGGTATACCAGCCTTTCTCATAATTTCTACTAAATGAAGTGCACTAATAGCTCCTTGTGTAGCAGGCTTTAGGACAACTGCATTTCCACCAATAAGTGCTGGTGCAATCTTTGACATGGATAAATTTACAGGATAATTAAATGGAGATATAGCTAAGACAGTACCTAATGGAACTCTTGAAACATAAGACATCTTATTGCGTGTTCCTCCAGGGAAATTATCACCACTAATAGCTTCACCTTCCATATTCTTTCCTACATCTGCTGTGTATCTTAAAAAATCTGCTGTTCTTTCAACTTCTGCTCTTGCAGATTTTATATCTTTAGCTATTTCAAGTACCAATATTTTAGCTATTTCATCCATATTCTCTATCAATAAGTCAGCTGCTTTATGAAATATATTAGCTCTCTTATATACAGGCATATCAGACCATACCTTCATACTTTCTTTTGTATTTTTAATAGCTTCATCTACTTCATGCTTTGTCATAGATTGTACTTTTCCAACAAGTGAATTATCTATTGGCGAGTAAATTTCTATTGGTTTTTTTGAATTGGATTCTACCCATTTTCCATTTATTAAATTTTTATATACATTTTCTTCTGTTCTAAGTTCATTAAACATATTTTTATTCCTCTCTGTGATATAACATTATGTATTTAAATTATAGCCATTTATTTGTTATGTAAACATTTCTTTTTTTCATAAACGTTTACCTCAAAAAAAAATTTATAATCAGTATTTTTTGTAATTTAAGTATCTTTGTAATTCATGTGATTTTATCTTAATATATCCCTGCAATTTAAATACTTCTCTCTTAAGGTATCCTAACTACTTTTGTTTACTACTTCTCTTTTTATCTATTCATTAAATTAGTTATCTTTATCAATTTATATATGATTTATTAACCTATTTAACTGAAAAACAATCTATAGTTTAATTTGTTAAATTAAAAATAACATAAATATAAATAGCTTTATACTTGACAAATTTATAAATGGACAATATCATATATATATGACTAAAAAAACTTTTTAAGTCATACATAATACATGCTTATGGAAAGGATTGATAAATATGGCTAAAAGCTTTACAGAAGTTGAAAAAAACAATATAAGAGAAAGATTAATTTTAGAATGTGAAAACCACTGGTCTAGATATGGATATAAAAAAACTAATATTGACGAACTTTGTTCAAAAGCAGGAATTGCAAAAGGTTCTTTTTACACATTTTTTGACTCAAAAGAAAAGTTATTTTTTGAAGTATTAAATGGAATTCAAAATAGACTTATATCATCAATATACGAAATATTGAATAATATGCCTGCAAAAGAAGGATTTGTAGCATCTTTAAAGATGTTATATCGCTTATATGACAAAAACCCATTCTTATATTGTCCTAGAGATTCTGATTCTATTGCTTTTTTAAATAAATTACCTAAAGATATGGTTTCAACGCTTGAACATAACAATATACAAAGCTTCTACGATTTAATTGAAAAATATGATTTTAAACTAAAAATAGAGAAAGAAAAAGCCTTTGGTGTTTGTAATGCTCTATTATCAAGTCTACTGTTAAAAGAAGATATTGGATATAACTATTTTGAAGTATTTGATTTCATGATAGATAGTCTTGTAGATGACATGTTTGAATAATATGATGTGCTAATTTTGCTAGATTATATAAGTAAAATAAATGATTATGTAGAATAAGTAACTATAAAATTAAATAAACAAATTAAATAAACAAATAAATTGAATTACACAGCAAAATAGCAAATTTTGTTTTTCTGTTAAAATTGCTTTAAAATTCTTTTAGGAGGTCTCTATGATTGAACTAATACAAAAACTAAACGATGCTATATATAAAGTAAATGAAAAATTAAACATACATACAAAACTTGTAGACCCTGGTAGTGAACTTATGCCTTTTTACTCTATTCTATCTATAATATTTTCTATATTTTTGATAGTGTTAGGAATTAAGATAAAAAGAACATTTCCAATAGTAATTGGTGTTATAACAATTATTATAAATATTTTAATAATTTTAGATAGGTAGGTGTATATATGACAAAATCACTAAATACTTTCAACAGAAACTTCAACTTAATGGTATTAGGTCAAATAATTTCGCTGTTTGGTGCCTCAATACTTAAATTTGCTTTATCTCTATACATACTTGATATAACAGGAAAAGCAGGAATATTTGCCACAATACTTGCAGTATCTTCAATTCCAATTATAATATGTTCCCCTATTGGTGGAGCTATTGCAGATAAATTTAATAAAAGAAATTTAATGGTTATTTTTGATTTTTCAAGTAGTTTAACTGTTCTAGTCTTAGCATTATTTTTATTTAACAATAAAGGTTCAATACTGCTTGTAGGAATTATCATGACCCTACTTTCAGTAATAAGTACGATGTATCAACCCACTGTTCAGTCGAGTACACCTATCCTAGTTGATAGTAAAAATTTAATGAATGCAAATGGTATAGTAGCTGGAGTTGCATCTCTTACAAATATCGCTGGACCTGTGCTAGGTGGTGTTTTATATGGCATTCTTGGAATTAATGCTATTGTAATTATCAGTTGTATAAGCTTCTTTTTATCAGCGATTATGGAAATATTTATTCAGATGCCTTTTGTTAAACAAGAACAGTCTGGTAATATCATAAAATCTATCTTTAATGATATAAAAGATGGTGTTATCCACATATGTAAAGAAAATCCTACTCTATTGAAAATATTATTTATAGCAATGGCATTAAACCTATTTTTAACTTCAATGCTAATTGTAGGTATCCCCTATATAATAAAAATAACAATGGGTGCTAATGACACCTTATATGGTACCGCACAGGGAGCAATATCATTTAGTTCGCTAGTAGCTGCTATAAGTGTTGGCATGTTCTCTAAACATCTAAAAATTAGTAATTTATATATATATCTTTGTGTATGTGCACTGATGTTTATTCCAATGGCATTTTCAGTATATCCATCTATATTAGAAACAGGGTTGGCAGTACCATTTTTATTTCTTGTAATATCTTCTATGTTAATATTTTTCATGACAACAATTATCTCAATATTTGCCATAACAATCACTCAATTAGAAACTCCAAATGAACTGTTAGGAAAAGTAATGGCAATACTTTTTGCAGGAACAGCAGCCGCAATGCCTCTTGGTCAGGTCATATATGGTAAACTTTTTGATTTATTATCAGATAGGGTTTACATTATTATCATAGGCGTTGGTGTAGTTACATTCTTTATAGCAATTATTTCAAAAGTAATGTTAAAAGACAAAAGTGCAAAGTACAACAAATAGAGATTTTATTATATATCTAATTGTATTTTTCATAAATAATATCAGTATAACATTTATATTCATAGATGCATTACTATGTTTAATTTTAGTATTAACTTTACAAAACATACAAAACTATATAACTGTAGCATAATATACGAATGTGTCATATACACTGATAAAATTTTAATTTTCACTAATTTCTGAATTTAAGCGCAAAATTATGTATTAGTGTGTTGACGTATTGGAAATTGATTGATATAATCAATTAAAAACAAGCTTTATAAAAATTCAAAATATTCAGCTAGAGGAGTGATAGTAATGAGTTACATGCCAAATTTAGAACAAGCATGGGAAATCTTAAAAAAATACAATAAGGAAGAATTTCATATAAGACATGCTCAAATTGTATCTGGTGTTATGAGATATTATGCAAAAGAATACGACCCTGAAAGAGTAGAATTTTGGGAAATCGTTGGACTTTTACATGACTTAGACTTTGAGATGTATCCTGAAGAACATTGTGTTAAGCAAAGAGAATTAATGACTGAACTTGATTTAGATAAGTCAATAATCGATTCTACTGTAAGTCATGGATATGGATTAACTGGCTCAGATGTTAAACCAGAGCAATTTATGGAAAAAGTTTTATTTGCTGTAGATGAACTTACTGGATTAATTGGTGCTGCTGCAATAATGCGTCCTTCAAAAAGTGTATCTGATTTAGAATTAAAGTCTGTTAAAAAGAAATTTAAAGATAAGTCTTTTGCTGCTGGCTGTTCTAGAGACGTTATAAGAAGTGGTGCAGAAATGCTTGATTGGGAACTTGACAAACTTATACAAACAACTATAGAGGCTATGAGAAGCCTAATTCCAGAAATGGAAATATAGGCTATCATACATATAAAGTAAGTATAATAAAATCAAATTAAATACTAAAACAACTTTATTTATATAAAGTATCTGATTATTTATTTATCAATTTAATAGTTTCATTAATAAGCAGTTACCTTGATACAAATATTTTGTTAATTTAATAATTTTATCAATATAACATAACTTTAATTGCAATAGAAGTTACATCTCTAAAGAGTTTTTCTCCTTTCGATGCAACTTCTTTTTTATGTTATGTTATCTACTGATTCTACCCCTGTTATCTACTTCTAACCACATCATCTATAAATCTAAGATTTTATATTTTAAAACTCATTATATGTACGACACACTATATGCAAACTCATTATATGTATAACTCACTATATAACACACTAATTTAAATAGATTCTTATAAGTAATAATTAAGTCCATTATATTTATAAAATTATATTATTTACTCATGACAAATCAAATTATATATTAATTGCTTTTTTTACATTTCTAAGTGGTATAGCAATCTTAACTACAAATTTTTTATCATCATACTCAATCACAACATTGCCACCATATTTATTTACAGCGTTTTTTATACTTTTTATTCCTAATCCATGAAGTGTACCTTTTTTATCTGTTACAATTTTCCCATTCTTTGTGATAATTTCATTTACTTTAGTGTTTTCTACTCTTATAAGATAAAAATTTTGTAAAACATCACCTTTAACACAAATTACTTTACTTCCCTCATCAATTTTTTTGCATGCTTCAATTGCATTATCTAAGACATTTGAAAATATATGGCATACATCTATTAATTCAATAGCTTCACAGTGACCAAAATTTATTCCTATTTTAAGTTCTATATTATTTTTATCACAAACTTCTTTCTTCTCACTCAATATAGCATCCAAGATAAAATTACCAGTATTAAATGAAATGTCATTACTTTGAATCTCCATCTGTAAGTCATCTAAATATGAGGTAACATCAATACCTTTTTTAACCATAGTTTTTATGCATAAGATATGATTTTTCATATCATGACTTAATAATCTAGTTTTTAAATGTTTCTTTTCTATATCCTCATAATATTCATTTTTAGTGTGTAAAACGTTTTTAATCATATTATTTTCTGCTATCAATGCATTATACTGTTGTAGTTTTTTAGCAATTAAAATCAAGATAATACTTGATAGAAGTAACATGATAGAGATAATAAGTAATTGATAATTATGTATTAAACCACCACTAGTTTTAGGATTAAATATGTATTTAAAAATAGTAAAAAAAGATGCTATATTGGCAATTATAGGTATAATTACATATGTTAATGTCTTTTTATTTATTTCTATATTCAATTTTGTTTTTAATGTCTTATATAAAAATAAAATTAAAAGCAAAATTGTCTTTCCAGATACAATCGACTCAATTCTGTATATATTTTCTGTTAACATTTTGCTCATATCATCTATAGAATTAATCCAAATTGTTAAAGACATACTCAAAGCATCTATACTCATTAACAACATCCAATACATTAAAGATATTAGTATGGCTTTTATAAGCCTTACTCTATATGAAATTTTGTAAAATACAACCATAATCATCATAGATATAATTACTCTTATATTTGGAAGTACATCAAAGAAATAAAATAGATTAGCAAAAATAATAATACCTATCATGTAAATATTTATTCTTTCATTAGAAATTTTTTGTATACTTGTGTAATCTAGTATTTTTTTACAAACAAACCATTCTATGATAAAAGACATAGCAATGAAAATATTCCAAAACAAATTTGACTTTATCATAATATTTTCTCCTAGTGTATTAATAATTTAATTTTTAAAATTTTCCATATAACTTAATTATATACGACTCTACACCTGTAGTAAATACCTTGATAGAATTATCCTAAATAAATTAAATTTTATTTTATTTTTTAATCATATCATTACATATGCTAATGTATTTAAGCATTATTCCTTCTTCCAATTTAATAACAACATCATTTCTCTATAAATAACTATAAAATTACGTTTTTTATATAATTTAGTATGTAATTCTTCCCTAAAACAGCATAAAGCCGTAAGAATTATAATAAAATAAATTTTATCACACGAAATACATTGACAGGCGAAGTATATAAAAGTATTATATACTTAAACGGAGGTGATGTTTATGACAATCGCATCTGATATGATAAGAGGTCATACAGAAACAATTATCTTAAAGCATTTACTTGAAAAAGATAGCTATGGTTATGAGATTAATAAATCTATATTAGAAAAAACACAAGGCTTGTACGAGTTAAAAGAAGCAACTTTATACACAGCCTTTCGTAGACTTGAACAATCTGGTGCAATAACATCTTATTGGGGAGATGAAGTTACTGGTGCTAGAAGAAAATATTATTCTATAACAAACGAAGGTAGAGAAAAATATAAAAAAAGCCGTAAAGAATGGGATAATACAAAATTGTTAATAGACACATTAATTTAGGAGGTGAAAATATGTTAGATAAAATACATGATTATATTGAACAAAGCTTTACAGAAGTTAAAGAAACAAGAAAGGTCAAAGAACTTAAAGATGAACTATTCGAAAATCTAAAAGAAAAATACAACGACCAAATACAAAATGGTAAATCAAAGCAAGAAGCATATAATTCAGTAATATCTGGGATTGGAGATTTATCTGAATTAATTGAAAGTGTTAAAGATCCATATTTTATGCCTTCTGAATTAATTGAAGAAAGAAAGAAAAGAGCTTTGAGAGTATCAATAGCAATTGCTCTTTTTATAATAAGTCCATTTTTAACTGCAGTTTTAATTGTAAGCTTTGGTATCCAACCAACTCTGGCTAGTCTTGCAATGTTTATACTAATAGCAGTTGGAACAGGTCTACTAGTCTACAATGGAATGACAAAACAAAACTATAGTCCATCTGATGATACTATGGTAGAAGAATTCAAAGAATGGAGAGTAAAAACTAAAAGTACAAATCTTGCTTATAAATCATTTATGAGTGCATATTGGATGATAATAGTTGGTATTTTTTTAATTGTTAACATATGTTTTGATGCTTGGAGCTTTTCATGGATAATATTCATAATAGGTGCTGCTGGAATTCATATAGCTGAAGGGGTACTACAATTAAAAGACGCGGAGGATGATAATAAATATGAATAAAAAATTTTTAAAAATAAAAATTATTGTTTGGAGTATTGTAGCTATAGTATTTTCTATAATATTTATTGTTTTCCTTACAAATACTATAACTTCGTCTGAATATGATGTCAAAGATTTGATTAAAGATTCAGTTAAAAATGAAAGTTTTTTATCCTCTAATAAAAATTATGATAAGTATCTAACCGTTAAAAGCGAGAGTTTTTCAAACAAAATAAATAATATTAATGTTGACTGGATTTCAGGTGAAGTTAGAGTTTTAAAGAGTAATTCTAATAAAATCAAATTAATTCAAAAAGCTCCTTCTAATTTTTCAAAGAAAAAGATTGCAAAAATAAGGGTTGATGGCAATACTCTTTCTATCATTGATAATTCTGCAAAAAAATTCTTCATTGGAATTGGACTTCCAAAATCAACAGTACTTGAACTATATTTACCTGAAAAATTATATAACAATATAAATGTATCTACTACTTCAGCAGATATATATAGTACTTATCTTAAAAGTAACATGACAGATATTGAATCAGTTTCAGGTAATATAGAAATGTCTGGTAAGATTGACAAAATTACTTTGGAGACAACTAGTAGCAATATCAACATAAAAAAACTTGATAGTAAAAGTGTTATTTGTAATTCAGTCTCTGGTAAAATTCAGCTTTCTGGTAAAACTGACGATTTGAAGATAAATACAACTAGTGGGGATATAAAAATTAATTCAAGTGAAATGTTATCTTCTTTCAAATGTGATACTATTTCTGGTGATATTGATTTGTATATTCCTGAAAATTCAGGATTTACTTTAGATTTTAGTAAGGTATCTGGTAATTTAAATAGTAGCTTTAAATTACTTCAGGATGGCGATTCATATATTTATAAAAATGGGACTGCAAAGATGTATGTAGATACTACAGGTGCCAATTTAAATATTAGAAAAAACAACTAACAAAAAATAGCTATATTAAAGCGTTATATAAATTACATAAAGATAAATATATATTAAAAAGTTATATAAATCACATGAAGATAAATCTTTATATCTTAGAAACAAAAATTAGAGGCACATTATCATAAAAAATATGACTAAATGTGCCTCTAATTATACTTATTTATTCATAAGATACTTATCTATCCAAAAAATACTTAGCTATACACAAGTTAATATTTTATATATCAATTAACTTTATTTTATATATTAGTTTTGGATAATACTTTCTCTTGATTCAATTTCTTTTGAGATACTAGCTATAAACTCATCTAATTTAATGCTACCTATTTCACCTTTATCTCTTGATCTTACAGAAACATTATTTTCAGCTACTTCTTTTTCACCTACTACTAACATATAAGGAACTTTTTCAAGTTGAGCTTCTCTTATTTTAAATCCAATTTTTTCAGCTCTATCATCTAATTCAACTCTTATGCCTTTATCAAATAATACTTTTTTAACTTCATTAGCATAATCCATAAACTTATCAGATATAGGAAGTATCTTAACTTGAGTTGGAGATAACCAAACTGGGAATTTACCAGCATAATGCTCAATTAATATACCTATGAATCTCTCTATACTACCAAAAGCAACTCTATGAATCATAACTGGTCTATGTTTTTCACCATCTTGTCCAATGTAAGTATTATCAAATTGTCTTGGAAGTTGCATATCTAATTGGATAGTACCACATTGCCAAGTTCTTCCTAAGCAGTCTCTTAAATGGAAGTCTATCTTAGGACCATAGAATGCTCCATCACCTTCATTTATAGTATATGGTAGACCTAACTCTTCTAAAGCTTCTCTTAATCCATTTTCAGCTGCTTCCCACTCTTCTTCGCTTCCCATAGAATTTTCTGGTCTTGTAGATAATTCTAGATTATATTCAAATCCAAAAGTCTTGTAAATACCATCTATTAGATTAGCTACACCTTTTATCTCATCTTTAATTTGTTCTGGTAACATGAATATATGTGAATCATCTTGAGTAAATGCTCTAACTCTCATTAACCCTTGTAGTGCCCCAGATAACTCATGTCTATGAACTCTACCAAGCTCTGCAACTCTCATTGGGAAATCTCTATATGAGTGTAATTGAGAATTGTAGTAAATTAATCCACCAGGACAGTTCATAGGTTTTATAGCATAATCCTCATCATCTATTTTAACTGTATACATATTCTCTTTGTAATGATACCAGTGACCTGAAGTCTCCCATAATTTTCTGTTTAATATAATTGGAGATTCTATTTCAATATATCCAGCTTTTCTGTGTATTTCTCTCCAGAATTTTAATAATTCATTTTTAAGTTCCATTCCTTTTGGTAAGAACATAGGGAATCCAGGACCTTCATCAGGTATCATAAATAAACCTAATTCTTTACCTAATTTTCTATGGTCTCTCTTTTTAGCTTCTTCTAATAAATGTAGGTACTCTTCTAAATCTTTATTTTTTTCAAAAGAAGTTCCATAAATTCTTTGAAGCATTTTATTTTTTTCGTCACCACGCCAGTATGCACCTGCTACACTTTGTAATTTAACAGCTTTAACCTTTTTAGTAGATGGTAAATGTGGTCCTCTACATAAATCAGTAAAATCACCTTGTTTGTAGAAAGATATTATTTCACTTTCAGGTAAATCAGATATAAGTTCTACCTTGTAATCTTCTCCTTGTTCTTTCATAAGCTCTAAAGCTTCATTTCTAGGAAGTTCAAATCTTTCTATCTTTAAATCTTCTTTAGCTATTTTTTTCATTTCAGCTTCTATTTTTTCCAAGTCTTCTGGAACTAATCTATGTTCTAAATCTATATCATAGTAGAATCCATTCTCTATGCTTGGCCCTATAGCAAGTTTTGCTTCTGGGTAAAGTCTCTTTATAGCTTGAGCTAACATATGTGCTGATGTATGTCTAAAAACGTCTTTTCCTTCTTTATCCTCAAATTTAAATAAGTTTAAATCACAATCACTATCTATCATGTGGTCCAGACCTACAACCTCTCCGTTCACAGACGCTGCTACCACATTTCTAGCTAATCCTTCACTAATGGATTTAGCCACATCCATAACAGAAAGAGCATTTTCAAATTCTTTT